>JAKPAR010000222.1 GCA_029779375.1 Bacillota bacterium
AAAATGTCAAATCGTTGACCAATAGGTATTTTTAAGTCAAAAAATACAATGGCCAATTTAGCCATTGTATTTTTTTATATATGTTTTGTTAAGTTTTTTGCGACAAAAAGAACCGTCCCTACTGTCTCAAACTAAGTTTCTTTTGACCATTTCTGTGACTATGAAACTAGCTACATCTTCTGCATAGCTTCCTGGTCCAAATCCAGCATCATAGCCTAATTCTTTTGCCAATTCATGAGAAATTCTTGGTCCACCACATACCAATATTACTTTATCTCTCAATCCCTCTGCTTCAAGTAGTTCAACAAGTTGAGTTAAATTGGGAATGTGTACATTCTTTTGTGTTACAACTTGAGAAACAAGTATTGCATCGGCATTTACTTCTATAGCTTTTGCAACAAGATCTTCGTTTAAAACTTGACTACCCATATTTATAGCTTCAATACCTTCGTATCTTTCTAGCCCAAAGTGATGATTGTATCCTTTCATATTCATTATAGCATCTATTCCTACAGTATGAGCATCTGTACCAGTACAAGCTCCTACTATAGTTACTGTTCTCTTTATATTTTCTCTTATATATTCTTCTACTTCTTCTTTAGTCATAGTTTCAACATCAACTTTTGGCACTTCTATTTTTGAATAGTCAACAGTGTGAGTACATTTCCCATATACTATAAAATAAGTATATCCTATTCCTAAATCCGCATGGTGAACTACTGATGGCTCTTCTAATCCCATTTTCTTTACAATTTGTCTTGCTGCTTCTATTGCTTCATCTCCATCAGGTACTGGCAATGTAAAGCTCAATTGAACCATACCATCATTCATGGTATCTCCATAAGGTTTAACTTTTGTCAAATCTACTTTTGCTACTTCTACCATTATCTGTCACCTCCAAGCATCAATTCGATGAATGGGTTGAAATATCCTGCATCTTTCTTTGCTACACCATCGAGACCCTTTCCACCATCTCTTGCTCTTTTTACTCCACCAAATTTACCTTGTTCAATTGTAGCGAATAATCCTTCTCTTTCAATTTGTTTTAGAAGAGCTTCTGCATTGTTTAGTACTTCTTTGGCTCTATTTTGAATGATTCCATCTTCTTTAAATATGATTTCATCTCCTAAGTTCCTAGCATTGTTAAATATATATTCTGCATTTTCTATAGCCAAAAATCTATCATGGATATGTGGAGTATGAATAGCTTCTGTAAGCATTCCAAGAAGTTGAATCCCTTGATGAGTCATGATGGATACCATATTAAACATGGCATCTTGAACATGACCTTTGAATATATTCCCAGTCATATATTTGGTTGGAGGCATATATTTAAGTGGTGCATTTGGAAATATTTCTCTTGCCATTTGGGCTTGAGCTAATTCATATAAAAATCCATTTTCAAGATTTGGATCCATTTCAAAAGCATGGCCAAGTCCCATTTGCTCTTCTGGAAGACCTGCTTTTAATGCAAACTGTTCATTTATAAATTGAGATGCAAGTACCGTATGAGCTGCTTCTACTGCATCATCTGTTGTAAGATAGTTGTCTTCACCAGTATTTATGATGATTCCAGCATAGCCATTTATTACTCTCGAGAAATACTGATCTACTAATGTCCTCTGCATATTTATATCTCTAAATAATATTCCATATAGAGCGTCATTTAGCATGACATCTAATCTTTCATATGCTCCCATAGCTGCAATTTCTGGCATACAAAGTCCTGAACAGTAGTTGCAAAGTCTTATATATCTGCCTACTTCTTCTCCTACTTCATCTAATGCTTTTCTCATAAGTCTAAAGTTTTCTTGAGTTGCATATGTTCCACCAAAACCTTCTGTTGTAGCTCCATATGGAACATAGTCAAGTAAGCTTTGTCCTGTAGTTCTTATAACTGCTATGATATCTGCACCTTGTTTTGCAGCAGCTTGAGCTTGAATGATGTCTTCATATATATTTCCTGTAGCAACTATTACATAGATATAAGGTTGTTTGCCTTCTCCAAGAGTTCTTATATATTCATCTCTTTTTTCTCTATTTGCTTTTATCTTAAGTACAGTTTTTTCTGCTATTGGATATATAGTATCTCTTATTTTTTCTTCACTTGCAACTGGAAGTCTAGTTATATCCAATTCTCCACGAGAAATTTTTTCTGCTATAGCTTGAGGATCATCTCCAGTTTGAATCATAGCATTTCCAATCCAGAAAGCTGCCCCTCGTTCTAATCCGCCACCTTCTTTAATATTGTCTACTATTACATTTGGAAGAGGTCTATCTATTTCATCTACTCCATCTATTCCCAATAGTCTTGCAACTGTTCTTTCTGTAGATGTAGTAGTATGAAGGTCGATAAACTTTTGGACATCGTCTGCAATATTTTTAGCCGCATTTCTAGCACTATCTACGATTTTTTGATCAAGATTTAATTTGCTTTCCAATCGCCTCAGCCTCCTTTATTTTTCTTCTAATATCTTTTCCGCATCTTTTATGATACACTCATCTAACCCCATGAGTCTAGCAATATTCAATGCATCTCTTGGCACTTCATTTTTGTGCTTTACTTTTTTCAATCTGTAGTCCATATATTTATTGATTATATCCATTTTGTCCTCATTCTTATCTATTAATTCACTATTTAATTTGTCAAAATCAATTTTAGAAAGTCCTACTACCTGAAGATGTTCTACCCCATCCATATCTGCAATATTGTCATAATGAGTAGTGATAAGAGTGATTGAAGCTTTGTCTTTTAAAAATTTGACCACAGCTTTAGAAATAGCATATCCTTCTTCAGGATTAGTTCCACGAGCAAGTTCATCTATGAGTATAAGTCCTCTTTTATGAGATTTTTCTACTGCATCTTGTACAAGTTTTATTTCTCCTCCAAAGGTACTTAATCCGCTATCTGTTGATTGCATATCTCCTATAGATGCACGAATGAAAAAATTTAACCCCAATTCCATCTTTTTAGCTGGAACAAAAAGTCCATATTGAGCCATAGCACACAATAGTCCAGATAATTTCAAGCTAACTGTCTTTCCTCCCATATTAGCTCCTGTAATGCAAGTAACTCCCTCTCTTAATTTTATTGATATAGGAGTAAATTTCAAGTTTTTCTTTAACAAAAACTCTTCTACTTTGGGATGTCTTCCTTCTTCTATATACAAATAGTGCTCTTTAGATATTTTAGGTTTAGTTCCATGAATTTCAATAGCAAATTGTGCTTTTCCCAAAATGAGATCTAGCTTTCCTATACTTGCCATATTCCTAAACAGTTTTTTTCTATTGCTTGCTATTTCTTCACTGATTTTTTCTCTAACAATATATTCTTCTTTTTCTTCTCTCTCTTTTAAAATGGAAAATTTTAGTTCTAACTCATTTATTTCTTCTGTGGGTTTTAAGGCAAATTTTATATTCATATAACTTTCTGAAACATAAATAAGATGTGAACAATTTTCTATAGCTTTTATATTTTCAATATCATCTTTAGATACAACCAAAGTTCCATCTGGTCTAATATCCAATTTGAGCTCTTTTTTTACTTTTTCCTTTAATTCCTTCTTTGTACTTTTTATCTTTTTTTCTATCTCTTTCTTTTTTTCTCTTATGCTTTTTAAGTTTTCTGAATAAGAATCATATATATAAAAAGTTGCAATTCCTGTATCTTCTGGATCCAGCAATTTTTCAAGCTTTGGAATGCTTTTTATATCAATATCTTTCCATGTATCCATCTCATATTTATTGAGAAGAGCTTCCAATTCTCTTATGAGAAAAAGAAAGGATTTTATCTCAAACAATTCTACTTCTGTCAAAACGCAGCCTTCCATTGTCCGCTTGACAGAAGTTCGTAAATCTTTTACATGGGCAAATATATCTTCTATCTCTCTTTTGAAATGATCATCTTCAACATATTTAATGATACACTCTGTTTTTTTTAATTCCTCTTCTAATTCTAATTCTTCTCCAGGCAAAAACGGTCTCATTTCTTCTTTGTAAACTTTGCCATAAGGGGTACGAGTTTTTAACTTTGACAGCACATAATCAAAATCTATACTTTTTCTTGTTAGTTCATCTAGAAAATCCATATTATTCACCACCAAGAACTACATCCAACACAGGTACATCAGTGATATAGTTTTTCATTTTATTCAAAAATTCTCTAGAATCAAAATAATATCCTTGTGGAGCATAAGGGTTTGTTGTAATAGCAATGAGATTTATTCTATTCAAAACTTTTACTTTTATTCCATATTTCATAAATCTCATCCAATCTTTTGGTTCTATAAATATCTTAGTTCCATCTTTCACTACCAAAGTCACATCTTTGTACTTCTTTGTAGTTTGATAAAAATCTTTAACTGTATTTTTCACAAGAGAACCAGGAAGGACTACATATTTAGAATCCTCCCTTATATGGTCTCCTATGATATTTCCACAATTAAGGGCTGTTTTTATATTTAGCTCTTCTACATTATAGTCCTCATCTATTATAGACACTTTTCCCGACTCCATTATTTCCTCTATAATAGCTCTGGCCCGTTCATCTTCAACTTCATCCAATTTAAATAGATTGACTACATGTAATGTTTCCTCTATGACTTTGTTCATATCTCTACTCAAGGTGGCACCTGTAGACAATATAGTACCTTCTGAAACAGAGGGGGCTGCTGAGGACATTCTATCTAAGGCTCCATCTATTATGACAAATTCCGCACCAAGATTTAACATCATATTAGAAACTTTTTTAGCTTCACTTACTGTCTGTGGACCTGCAACTTGTACATAACCGCTATCTACTATCCGACCAATCACAATAGCACCTAGGGGAGTTCTGTAATCTGTGACATTTACAATCTCTATTTTTGCATCTCCTAGAGGAAGGAGATCTGTTGTAGTAGCTACAAGAGAGCCTTCCTCTAAAAATATTTTGGGTTTTTCTGTTTCGGTGACTAAATCCAAACTTTCACCATCTCGACCAATAGAGGTGATACCAATAGTCACTCCTTCATCTATAGATTCTTCTATAAGACAATTCAAAGTGACGGTCTTTCCTGTATTTTTCGCCATACCTACTATGGATATTGTTTTATATTTGCCTTTTACAAGTTCTAGTAGTGACAATTAGAACACCCCTTTAGTTTTATAATTATTTGTCTTGATTTCTCTTTGCTGCTCTATCTCTTCTTTCCATTTTAGTAGGCTCAAGAGCTTTTACTTCTCCGCCTTTTAGAAGTCCTGCAACTCCATGTAAATTGTATTTATTCTCATCTGTTGGTTCTTCAATATATTGAGGCTCAGTATAAGTTGTGATGACTCCTTCATAGTTTCTTAAAACTACTTTTGTAGGAGACATACTGATCAAATATTGTGGCATAACAGGAGTCTTTCCGCCTCCTCCAGGAGCATCAATGACATATGTTGGTACACAATATCCTGAAGTATGACCTCTTAAAGATTCCATTATTTCTAATCCTTTAGATACTTTAGTCCTAAAATGTTCAATACCCATGGACAAATCACATTGATATATATAATATGGTCTAACTCTCATCTTTACAAGACCATGAACTAAATCCATCATAGTATCTGGATTGTCATTTATTCCTCTTAAAAGGACTGATTGATTGCCCAATGGTATACCTGCATCTGCTAACTTTCTACAAGCTTCTGCTGATTCCTTAGTGAACTCTTTTGGATGATTGAAGTGAGTATTTAACCATATTGGATGATATTTCTTAAGCATATTCACTAAATCATCAGTTATCCTTTGAGGCATAACTACTGGTGTACGAGAACCTAATCTTATGATTTCTACATGAGGTATTTCTCTCAATTTTTTGATTATATATTCAAGTTTGTCATCTGATACCAATAGACAATCTCCACCTGACAACAATACGTCTCTAACTTGAGGAGTATTCCTAATGTATTCTATACATTTATCTATTCTATCCATTGGAACTCCTGAATCATTTTGCCCTGCAAATCTTCTTCTTGTACAATGTCTACAATACATAGAACATTGATCTGTAATCAAGAAAAGTACTCTATCTGGATATCTGTGAGTAAGACCTGGTACCGGTGAATCTGTATCTTCATGTAGTGGATCTTCCATATCTGCTGCACTTTTATGAGTTTCATATATAGTTGGAACAGCTTGCATTCTAACAGGATCTTTTGGATCATTTGGATCCATAAGAGTAGCATAATATGGCGTAATTCCCATTCTAAACTTCTTCAAAACTTCATTTATCTCTTCTGCTTCTTTTTCTGTAAGATTAATTACTTTTCCCAATGTCTCTACATCTGTAATTCTATTTCTAACTTGCCATTGCCAATCGTTCCACTCATCCTCTGTGACATTTTTCCAAAGTTCAATGTCTTTATATGATCTCATTTAAGAAATCCTCCTTTTTGATAGGTTTAATTTTGTCTATGCATACAATTCTTCAAATATCTTTTTAAGAGCTTCGCACTCTCTCATAATTTGTAGTGATATTTCAGCATGTCCCTTAGTATATCCATTTCCAATAAGCATAGTTACATCTTTTCCTACTCCTTCTGCACCTAAAGCTGCCTTTGTGAAACTTGTAGCCATACTAAAGAAATAAACCAATCCATTGTCTTTAGCTGCAAGAATACTTGACATTTCTGTGTTTGGAATATTAACTACGTTTATAACTATATCTGCCATTTCTCCATTTGTAGCTTCAGCTACTTTGTTCATTATTTCAACTGCATCTGTTGCATTTGCTTTAATATATACATCTGCCAAATTTGCATTTTTGACTCTTTCTATAGTCTTATCACGAGAACCTATGCAGATAACCTTTCCTGTAACTCCTGCTCTTTTCTTTGCTTCATATAGACAAAGCATTCCTGATTTCCCTGTTCCTCCAAGAACTACAACCGTATCTCCAGGTTTAACTAATTTTGCAGTTTGAGCTGGTGCTCCTGCTACGTCTAATACTGACAGTGCTAGGTTTTCTGGCATATCTGTAGGAATCTTTGCATAAATTCCACTTTCAAATAGTATAGCTTTTCCCTTTATATCTACTTGATCTATTTCTGGTCTAACTTCAAGTATTTCGTCAATTCTAAGTGGTGTCAATGATAGTGAAACCAATGTAGCTATTTTATCTCCAACTTTAAGATCAGTTTTTCCTTCAAGAGCTGGTCCAATTTTTTCAACTGTTCCTATAAGCATTCCACCTGAACCTGTGACTGGGTTTTGGTGTTTACCTCTTTCTGCTACAATTCCCTTCATGATTTTCTTGATTTCTTCTACATCTCCATTAGCTTGTTCTCTTATTTGTGTAAAACTTGCTGAATCAACATTTAAAGTTTGAACATCAATTAAAATCTCGTTGTCATAAATCTCCATGTTGTTGTCAATTTTTAATGCTGGTTGTGGTAAAACTCCCTTTGGTTCTATAACTCTATGTGTTCCATATGGACATCCTTTTTTCATTTTGCATTCCTCCTCTAAATTTTTATCTTTTCATCATCACTTTATATTAATGCAATTTATATGCCAACTTGTCAAAATCAAATAGAACCTCTATTTTTAAAGACTTTCAGCAAAATGCCTCTAAAAACTTTGTC
>JAKPAR010000226.1 GCA_029779375.1 Bacillota bacterium
GGCTTATAATGAAAAGCAGATCATGGGGCTTCAAGAGAATATAAAATACTTATCTGAAGAAAAGAGCAAACTGAATTTACAGCTTATAAACCATAGAGAAGAGCTATTCCGATTTTCTTCTGAAAGGGATACTCTAAAGGAAAAAATAAATAATATTGAAGAGCATGAAAGGGAATTATTGATTAGCTTAAAGGAAAGTATTCCGAACCTGTACTATATAAGCAGCTTATATACAAAGAAGGAGCAGATATTAAGTACCCTGGAAAATAAAAGTGAAATATTGAAAAAAGAAAAAGAAAATCTCCTCATAGAGGAAAGAATATCCCACAGGTTTATAGATGATTATAAGGATACTCAGTATTTTACTGCAGAACCTCTGCTGTCTAAATGGGTTAACGAATGGAGTGATCAGTTTAGCTTTTTAGAATTAGGTTCTAAGTATATTGAAAGGGTGGCTAAAGAAGAAAGGGAAATTCAGAAATATTACAAGGAGTATCCATATTGGGTTATGGCAGCAGTAGTAGCAGATAATGAAGAGGAGAAATTAAAGAGCAAGCTGGAGGATAATATAGATAAAATAATATATCCAATTATGATAATAACTCAAAGCAGAGCCCAGGAGATTTTACGAGGTAAGGGCGTATATGAAAATGATAATCCATGCATCTATCCATCCATGTGGGAAACAAATATATTAAGAAGCAATTTTAATAAGAGAAAGTGTGAATTAGAGGAAAAGGCAAATAAAATTAGTAAGAACAGGAAAGAAAAGGAAAAAGAATACGGTATTTGCAATAATCTTCTTGCAAGAATAAAAGAATTTTTAAATAAGTATCCATATAATGAATGCTTTAGACCTTTAAAGGATGGATTAAAAGATGTTGAAGAAAGTATATATTTTATAAAGGAAGCAATAGACAGGAAGGATGAAAGAATAAAAGAAATAGATGATGAACTATTAAGTATTACCAAGGAAATCCAAGAGCTTACTATGGAAAGCAATAGTTTGAACAACAGAATAGAAAAGGCCCTGGAATACATGAATGAGAATAAGGAAGTATATGAGATTCAGAAAAAGACATTGGACCTTAAACATCAAATCCTTAAAAGAGAAAAGGAGATTTCAGAGATTACAGATATAATTGATGACATAGGGGACAGAATTAGAAATATAGATAAAATGTTAGAGAGCATTCGCTTTGAAAAGAATGCCTTACTAAAAGATGAACTCTATAAGGAAGTCAAGAATTCACCTCCTTTAGAACCTCATAAAACCATAGAAGTGCTTAAAATGGAAAGAAGGAATATAAAGGACAGATTGGGCAAAAGGCAGAAAAACAGAAGAGATATAGAAGAAAATAAAATGAGAGCTGAGAAACTATTAGAAGAATATGAAATGAATCTAAAAAATGAGGTAAAAGCTGCAAAGTTTCCTATTGAAGAAATAGAATTTCCTCCATATGGAGATAGGGAAATAGATGATTTACTGGATGAAATTAAAATCCTTTCTTCTGTAGTTGATGGTATAAAGGCAGAGGTAGATGAGGCAAGATTTAGGTTTCGTATTGCTGAAGACGATTATAATAAAAGAGAAAGTGATTTCTACAAAGAGTTTGACTCAATAGTTAAATTTACAGAAGCTTTAGAGATTGTTAAGAAAAATATAATGAATAAAAGAAAGGAGTTGGATAAAAGAAATAAATACTTAAAATCCATGGAGGAAAATCTAAAGAAGGAGCTTAAGTCTATAGAGGAAGCTTTAGAACTGTTGAGGATGAAAAATGAAAGATATGAGTATTTAGCAGAAAAAGTAGAGGAAAGCTTATTACCCGAGGGCATATTAAAGGAAATACCTTACAACAGAGTTAAATATGTTAATTTGCTTGCAAAGGATTTAGAGGAAATTAGTAAGAGGGTAAAGGAAAAATTTGAAGAAGTATCAAAGAAAAAGTCAGAGTTTGAGCAGTTCTGCAATAGCAGAATAAAGGACAGTAGACTTAAGTATATGGCAATATCAGGTATTGACCATAAGGATAGCTTTCAAGAATTAAATGAATGGAAGAGAATAATGGATAAGCGTATTGAAAACTCTATAAGAGTATTAGAAGAAGACCTTATGGAGCATGATAAACAAATAAAACAATTCATAACCCATATTCTTTCCTACTTGAAGACTGTGGCGGAAGAAATCAGAAACATGTCTAAAAAGACCAGAATAAAAGTAGAGGATAAATGGAAGGAAGTATATACAATAGATGTTCCAGAATGGAAGGATGAAGTAGGAAAGCAAAAGCTTATCGACTATATAAATTATTTATTGAAAGAAATAGAGGATAACAGATTTAAGGATGAAGATGGAAACGAAGATAAAGTATCTGTTAGAAGGTTTATAGATAATAGATTTCAGTGTAAGGAGCTTTTGAAGGTTGTAATGGGAAATGAAAGAATCAAGGTTAAGTGCAGAAAGGTGACAAATGATGGAAAGGTAAGCAGTATACCAGTAAGCTGGAGTAAATCCAACAACTGGTCCGGTGGTGAAAAATGGAGCAAAAACATGACTCTGTTTTTAGGAATATTAAATTATCTGGCGGAAAAAAGCCAAAGCATCCAGCCTAGTCAAAAAAGAAATCGTACAGTAATATTGGATAACCCCTTTGGAGAAGCATCCAGCGACCATGTATTAAGCCCAGTATTTTTTATAGCTGAAAGGCTTGGATTTCAAATAATTGCTCTAACAGCCCATAGCGAGGGTAAGTATATTAGGGACTTTTTCCCGGTAGTATATAGCTGTAGACTTAGACCGTCAAAAGATAGTGAAACTCAAGTGGTGACTAAGGAAAAGGCAATAAACTATGCATATCTAAGGGAAAATGACCCACGTGCACTTATGCGGCTTGGGGAAAGAGAGCAGCTGACCATGTTTTAATTTCCTGCAACGGGGACGGGGGTTTTTGCATCAAATTGATGCAAAAACCCCCGTCCCCGTTGCACGTTGCAGTTGCATTTTATATAACTATTTTGCTGGAAAAGAAGGATTTATTAAATAATTTGACGAATATTCTAATAAATAGAAATACAAATGGGGAGAGGATATATGGATTTGTGTGATTTCGATAATATAGACAATATTAAAGAGTTAATAATTTATATAAAGAAAATAAAGGAGGGAGAAAACTGTTATAGAAGATATATACTACACTTTCACGAAAAATGGGAGAAAGATAAAAGCAAAGGTATAAGAATTAAGGTAGGAAAGTATATATGGGGCAGTAAGGTACAAGTTCCTGAATATTACAAAATAGATGATGTATTTGAAGGAAAATCATTTACCAATATAGCTAATTTCTTTAGAGAAAACAATGTTGTATATATTTCTGATCTATGTGAAGATATCTTATTAGAGTTGATGTTTTATCCTACAATTGGATATTATGGATTTATGGATGTTCTTAACATATTGTTCATAGATGAGTTTAGACATAAAGACGAATCTTCTACTTCTGATTCTAACAATATAGATGCATTTAAACATACAGAAACTTTAAAAAGTCCCTCTACTGAAGTAATAGATGGTTCAAGTAATGCAGCAGCAATTGTTGTAGAGGATTTAACTAAAATGGATGATGAAATTTTAGAAATGGATGTCCTAAATGATAACACATTGGTTGAGCTATTAGGCTTTAATAATTCCATAAAGCAAAAAATTGATAAAGAAAATGAAATGATTTTGAAAGCAATTGATTCCTATCGTGTTCTATTGGATTATGTAACTGTTCTGGGATCCAAGAATAATGAATTAAACAAAAAAATTCATTTGTTATCCGAAGAAAAAGAAAAAGAAATCCAAATGCTAAGGAATAAAATACTTCAGGTTACTAATGCAAAAAACAGAGAAATTGAGATTCTAAATAAGGAGTTTAATGAGTTTAAAGAAAGTAAACTTAAAGAAGTAAATAGTCTAAATCGCAAAATAGAAGAAATTGAAGACGAGAAAAATAGAATAGCAGAAAAACTAAAAGGGGAAATAGCAGCAATAAAGGAGACATATGATAGGCAATTAAATATATTGAATAGTGACTACGATTTATTTAAGAAAGAAAAAGAAGAGGAAATAGATAATCTGAAAAGGGAATTATTGCAATTGCAAATGGAGAGAGAAGAAGACAAAAAAATTTTGCAAGAATTCGAGAACATGATTAGGATTATGGAGAAAATTAAGGGATTATTTAAAAAGAATAAAGATTTTAGCTAAATACTTTTTCGTAAGTCAGGTGATTCCAGTGATGAAAAGTACTATTTTATTGGATAAATTGTATAGATATGAGAAAGATTTTTGTGATGAATTAGAAAACAAAGAAATTAAATTGCTTAGGGATATAAAAATATCAAAAGAGAAGCTGAAAGAGATTACTAATCATATTAGCAAGTTATTTAAATCTAATGAATATAAAGTCCTTGAGGAGAAATTTCCTGTAACAACATCCCTATTCCTGGTTTGGAGTGCTGTATATGATTATAAGGATAGAGATTTTTGGGGGATGATATTTGATAATCTTAACATATCACGTAAGTTAAAGTATCAAAACTATTTAGGAGATATTTTTCTAAAGACTATAAGAAAGTATAATTTATTATCTGTGGATTCAAACGATGGCAAAAAATATTTATCACCAATTTTAATGCATGGTTATATCAGTAACTATTATGTAGGAGATT
>JAKPAR010000240.1 GCA_029779375.1 Bacillota bacterium
ATCAAAAATGGGCACAATGGTTGGTTGATAAATGTAGGAGATGCAGATGCTCTTTCTAGATGTATCAATTCTTTTCTTGAAGACAAAAATAGAATAAAGATTCTAGGGGAAAATTTATATGAAACTGTAAAATCTGGTTTTTCATCACAGAAAATGGCCTTAGATCATTTTGAAATATATGAAAAAATATTGGAAAGCAGGAGGTAAAAGTATGAAGATAATAAATGAGAAAGGAAAATTATTTGGGATAATAAATGTCATTGATCTAATTGTTTTAGTAATACTTGCATTGCTTATAAGTGGTGGTGTGAAAAGAGTTAGAAATGCTAAACCAGAAATGGTATCAGAACCTAAAAAGACATTGGTTACAGTAGAAGTTTCAGAAGTAAGAAAAGCTACTATTGATGGACTTGTAGTTGGTGATCCTCTATACCACTATGACAAGGGGAATTATTTTGGAAAAATAGTAGATGTAAAAGTTGATAGCTATAAAGAACCTGTTGAAAGTAATGGAAAATGGGTTTTAGCTGATGTCCCAGAAAAATATGTTGCTACTCTTACAGTTGAAGCAGATGGAATAGAAACCAACGATGCCATAATAGTAGGTGGAGAACAAACTAGAATTGGTCATCAGTTTAGATTGAAAAACAAGAGAGTAGCAGTATTTGGTACCATATTGAGTGTGGAAATTGAGTAGTATTGGAGTGATATTATGTATAGTAGTATTACTGTAACGGTTTTAGCAAAAATTTGGTCTGCAATTCAACTAGGATATGAACACAGCTTTTTTAAGAAAATAATGGATGCTATAAGTAAGGGATTTGAGTATATAAGCAGAGGCTCAAAATTTTTACGACTATTTTCTTCAAACAGAAAAATGGCAGGAGAAACTTTGTTCTATAAAATCTATTGCAAATTTATTGATTTAATATATAAAATTATAGAAGCTATTAGAAAATTCATCAACAAGGTAAAAGACGGCAGTATTTTAGATAGTAGTGCAACTGTATTGTTTAGAGATGAAATTGAAATTCAAAACACATTTGCAGTGTTTTCACTTTTCTTTGGATTGACAGTGTTTATTTTCAATGCTGTCAGAGGAAAGTTTTTAGGTAAATCATTTTATGTATCTATTTTTGTAATATTGATAGGTATATTTGGATTGAAACGTGAAGGTGGATACAAGATGCTTTTAGAAGAAAGTAAATCTTTTAAATTTTTAAAGAGCATATTTACTATGGATAAGGGAGGAGAAAGATGGTGGTAGAAAAATTAAAACAAAGAGAGTTAATCCTTCCCATATTGCTAGGAATAGTATTTGGACTAATTTATTTTAAACTTCCTTTAAAATATTTTGCATTTGCATTTGTAGGATTTTTGGTAGTTGTTGCAACATTACATGATGTGAGAATAGGAGCTTTTTTGGCTGTATTTATAATGCCTTATATGCCCGATATTTTAAATCTTGTGTTTATGTTGTTTGTATTGGCGGCATTTATATATAGGGGAACTTTTAGAAGTATAAGTCCTTTAACTAAAAATTCTATAGATATGCCTATTGCACTTTTTGTCATTGCAATCATTATTTCCACTATTACATCTATAAATGTTCAAGGAAGTTTTAGAGATTTAGCTATTCATTTAGTATCTTTGAGCTTTGTA
>JAKPAR010000262.1 GCA_029779375.1 Bacillota bacterium
TTGGCGTATGTATATTTCTACTGGTAATGGTTTTAGGAAAGAATATTATTCAAATTTATTTTTATACCAACCTACTTGGCAAGGCCCACCTAGAAAAAATAGAAATAAACAGAGAACGTATTCTACGTCTGACCTTAATAAAGATGGGAAAAATGATTTTACAATTTTTGAATCCCAAGTTTGGTTTAGAGATGGCGTTACGGATTGGAATAATCCTGACTCCAGTTATGGATTCAATTATTTAAGAAATGAAGGAGTTGATTCGAGTGGAAAGCCAATATTTTCTAACGTTTATCATATAGATCCTAAAGAATTAAACTGGAATGGAGAGAATATTAATTATTCTATGTATGGGGAGCATTATATTCCACTTTTTGGTAATTTTAGAATCGCCCAGTTGAATACTGATTTTGCCATCATCCATAAAACTAAATTGATTACTTGGGATTTAGGAAACAAACTCAATAAAATTTCAAAAATTAAATCTATTACTCAAGGAGGGGTAAAAACAGATATAGAATATGCCAATCTTACTTCTACAGGAAATATTTATAAATCATTTTATGATACTAATCCTGTGCAATATCCTTATGTGAATATTACAGAAAATTTAAACTATGATGTAGTTTCTAGATTAGTACAAGGAAATAGAAAGCAAGAATTCCGCTATAGAGATATGATTGGACATTTGCATGGAAAAGGAATGCTGGGTTTCCGTCAGTCTGCTCGTTCAACTTTTTATGCAGATGGTTTTGAAGCCACCAAAGTTTGGAGCGGATCAGAGATGAGTCCTCTTAACGAAGCGTTGCCATTGAAAGATTGGAGTATTAAAACAAATGATGAAAGCGCTATCTTTCCTTCGGATATTTCATTGAACAATACCCAATTGTTATCCTACAAGGACTATCAATATAAAATAGATAAGCTACTTAATGGATCTGTTGCAACAAGCTATACCGATGCAGACAAACCCAAGATTGTAACTTCTATAAATCCTTATATTACTACATCTAAAGATTTCCAAAAAGATATTAAAACGGTACACACTGTTGAAAGGTATAATAGCATATATCTACCCGAAAAATC
>JAKPAR010000280.1 GCA_029779375.1 Bacillota bacterium
CAGCAATGAATATAAAAAGAAATATAAAGGATGAATTGGATTTAACAGCTTCTGTAGGGATATCTGTAAATAAACTTTTGGCTAAAATTGCCTCTGATACAAATAAGCCAGATGGTTTGACTATCATTGGAGAAGAAGAAGCAGTAGATTTTTTAAGGCCACTTTCTTTGAGGAAATTGTGGGGGATAGGTCCTAAAACAGAAAGAGAACTAAAAAAATTGGGAATATACACTATTGGTGATTTGCAAAATTATGATGTAAATGTATTGATTGATAAATTTGGCAAGAGAGGAGAGGAACTCTTTGAGTTTTCTATGGGGATTGACAATAGACCTGTGGAAATGAATATTGCTAGTCAATCAATTGGAGAGGAAGAAACTTTTGTCAAAGATACTTTGGATATGGAGTTTATGTATACGAAGTTGCAAGAATATTCGCTAAATATTTCCTACAAATTGGAGCATAATGGATTGTTGGCAAGAACTATAACTGTAAAGCTCAAGTATGAGGATTTTTCAACTGAAACTAGGAGCATTACATTGAATATTCCTACAGATGATTTTGAAACTATATATAAAATAAGTCTGTTTATATTTAAAAATAAGTTTTTAATAAATAAAAAGATTAGATTGCTGGGTATTACAGCTTCAAATTTTATTTACCCAAATGATCCGCTTCAATTAAGTTTTACTATAAAATAAATTTTGAGGAGGTGCCTAGTTGAAATTAAGAGAAATTCAAGAGATATTGGAGGCAAAGGTTATAGTTGGAGAAGAATACCTGGACAGAGAGGTTTTATATGCCTTTAGTTCAGATTTAATGAGTGATGTACTGGCGTATGTAAATGAGGATACTATACTGCTTACAGGTCTTAACAATCCGCAAGTCATAAGAACTGCTGAAATGATGGATTTACCTGCTATAGTTTTTGTAAGAGGCAAGCTTCCCGGTAGTGATTTAATTGAGTTGGCTAAAAACAATCATTTAACTATATTGTTCACTACGGATACTATGTATACAGCTTCTGGAAAACTCTATAAAAATGGTTTAGAAGGTCTAAAAATAAAGGAAGGATCAATAGAGAAATGAGTCATAGTCTGATTAAATTGGAATATGAAATATTGGAGAATGATTTTTCCAGAGCAGGTGAAGCATCTAGCAATATGAAAAAAATGCTTACTCATTTAGGCATAAATTCTAAAATAATTAGAAAAGCTGCTATAGTTACTTATGAAGCGGAGATGAATATTGTTATTCATTCAAAGGGAGGTAAGATTTTTGTGACAGTATCTCCAGAATGTATTGAAATTGTAGCTAAAGATAAGGGCCCTGGAATCAAGGATTTAGATTTAGCGATGCAAGAAGGATATTCTACGGCACCTAATGATGTAAGAGAATTAGGATTTGGGGCTGGTATGGGTTTACCCAATATGAGAAAATTTTGTGATGATTTTGAGATATTATCTAGCGAAGGGAATGAAACATGTGTCAATATGAAGATTTATTTAAAATAAAAAAAGATTGGGTGGTATAGAGATGGGAAAATATATCCATTCGGTATTGTTGAATGAAGATAAGTGTATAGGTTGCACTCATTGCATGAGACGTTGTCCTACAGAAGCCATAAGGGTTAGAAATAAAAAAGCCCACATCATCAAGGAAAGATGTGTTGATTGTGGAGAATGTATAAGGGTATGTCCCAGTCATGCTCAAGATTCAATAACGGACAGTTTGGATAAATTGAAAGAGTTCAAATACAATATTGCTATTCCTGGGATTACACTATATGGACAGTTTAGTTCGAAGACAGATATGAACAAGGTATATGAAGGAATAAAAATGTTAGGATTTGACGATGTCTTTGATGAGGGAATAGCAGCTGATATCCTTTCTGTAACAATAAAGGATATGATAAAAAACAACAATTTGCCTAAACCCATTATTTCTTCTTTTTGTCCAGCGGTTTTAAGACTTATACAAGTGAGATTTTCTTCTCTTATTGACAATATAATAACTGTAGAATCAGCTATGGAAGTGGCTGGAAGGATAGCAAAGGATATGGCTATGAAGAAATATGGATATAAAAAAGAAGAAGTTGGTGTGTTTTATTTGACACCTTGTCCAGCAAAAGTGACTAGTATAAAAAACCCCATAGGTATAAAGGACTCTTCTTTGGATGGTGCTATAGCTATAAACAAGATTTATGGGGAGATAGTTAAAAAGATGAAGGATGTAGAAAGTATTTGCGAGTATGAAAGGGCTACTCCAAATGGAATAGGTTGGGCTAGAGTTGGTGGTCAAAGCTATTCTATTGATGTGGATAATTATATTGCAGTAGATGGTATAGAAAATGTCATAAATATTTTGGAAGAAATAGAGTTGGGGAAATTGGATGGAGTAGTATTTTTTGAAGGGCTTGCTTGTATAGGAGGATGTGTAGGAGGTCCTTTAAATGTAGAGAATCCTTTTATAGCTAAAAGCATTATAAGAGAGTTGTCAACCAAAGCTACGGAAAAAGAATATAAATCATCAATATATACAGAAGATGAGCATATAGACTATTATTTAAAAAATGAATTTATAAATTGGACGGAAAATATTGAGCCTAAAGGAATATTAACTCTTGATGATGATATACAAAAAGCCATTGAAAAGTTTGAAAAGATAGAAGAAATATTAGATTTTCTTCCAGGATTGGATTGTGGTTCTTGTGGAGCTCCTACATGTAGAGCTTTGGCAGAAGATGTAGTGAGAGGATTTGCCAATGTAGAAGATTGTATTTTTAAATAGGAGGAAATGTTTATGAATTTAAAAAAGGTAAAAGAAAGTTTAAATTTAGAGGTAATTGCTGGATATAATGAAGAAGATAAGGAAGTTGATGGTGCATATATAGGGGATTTGTTGAGTGTAGTCATGTCTAGTGCAAATGAAAACAATATTTGGATAACTATACAAACTCATTTAAATATCATAGCAGTGGCTACTCTTGTTGGTACTTCATGTATCATTGTAGCAGAAGGTATGGAAATAGACGAGGAAACCATAAAAAAAGCCAATGAAATAAATATGCCACTGTTTAGAAGCAATTTAAATAGCTATAGAATAGCTTGTAGATTAAATGATTTAGGTATTTGATATGGATTATAGTATAGATCTTCACATACATTCAGCTTTGTCTCCTTGTGCATCTCGTGATATGACTCCCAACAATATTGTAAATATGGCCTATATAAAAAAACTTGATATTATATCTATTACAGATCACAATACAATGGAAAATGTAGAAAACATCATGAAATTAGGTGAAGATAAAAACATACTTGTTATTCCAGGAATTGAAGTGACCACAAAGGAAGAAGTGCACGTTCTTTGTTTTTTTGAAGACGTGAAAGATGGATTAAAATTTTCTCAAAGGATTTATGATAGCTTACCTTATATAAAAAACAAAGAAAAGTTTTTTGAAGAGCAACTGATACTTGATGTTAAAGATGAAATTGTAGGCAAATTGGACAAATTACTTATAAGTAGATGTTCATATACTATTGATGAAGTAAACAAATTTGCAAGTTTGAATAATGGAGTTATGGTACCTGCTCATGTAAATAGAATGTCTTATAGTATTATATCTACTCTTGGTTTTATACCAGAAGAACTTCAAATTGCCACTATTGAAGTATCTCCTTATGGAGATTTAAAAAAATTGAAGAAATTCATGGATTTATCTAGGTATAAAAAGATTGTAAATTCAGATGCTCATGATTTATACAATATCAGTGAAGCTGAAAACTTCATTGATATAGATGAATTGGCAAGAAAAGATGTGATAAAATATTTAAAAGAAAAAAAGAGGTAGATAAAATTGAAAGAACTTTCTCTTCATATATTAGATATAGCAAGAAATTCCATAGAAGCAGGTGCAAATATAGTATCTATAAGAATAGATGAAAATTTAGAATTGGATTTATTGACAATTGAGATTGAGGACAATGGAAAGGGAATAGACAGGGAATTGATAGAAAAAGTAACAGATCCATTTTTTACTACGAGGAAGACTAGAAGCGTAGGATTAGGATTGGCTTTGGCAAAAGAATCTGCTATTCACTGTGATGGAGATTTTAAGATTGAATCTGAAAAGGGAAAAGGAACTAAAGTTATATTTTCTTATAGATACAGCCACATAGACAGAGCACCTTTAGGAGATATGGGTCAAACTATTATGACATTGATAAGTCTTGATGGTGATATAGAAATTTTATACAGTCATATGTATAATAATGCTCAATTTAATTTCGATACACGAAATGTAAAAAAAGTGTTAAATGGTATAAATATCAACGAATCTAGAGTCCTCATATGGATAAAAGACTATATAAATGAAAGCATTTTCATGTTGTATTCTTAAACATTATTTGTTATTTTTAGTGCAAAAAAGCATATATTATGTACAACAAAGGCTATAAATGTTATAATAGAGATAATTCAATATAAAAGACCCATTTAAAGACAATTGGGTCTTTTATATTAGAGAGATATTGTATTTAAATTGTATAATTATTAACAATAAATAAAGAGGTGGGAAGGATGAAACTAGATAATTTGACTTTTAAAGGAGGAGTTCATGTTCCACATAATAAGGAATTGACATCGGGAATTCCCCTAAAAAGGGCAAAAGAACCAGAGATGGTAGTTATACCTTTGCAACAAC
>JAKPAR010000190.1 GCA_029779375.1 Bacillota bacterium
TATGCTGTCTGATTAAAATTTGTATAGGCATTTACATCCGTTCCAAGTCTTGAAAACTTATCAATTATATCTTCATCTGGCTCTTCAAATAATTTATGCTCTAAAAAATGTGCTACTCCTTGTGGAACTTCTAATACATTTTTTTCACCAATAGGTATAAATCTATTGTCATTCGAACCATAGTTTGTTGCAAAAATTGCATATTTTTTGCTATAGCCTTTTTTAGGTATAAAATATATTTTTAATCCACTATCCAATTCACAAGAAATAACTTCTTCATTTATCTTGTTGTTCCTGTATACTTTTTTATCCAAAAAAATTCCCTCCTAAATCATCAATTCTTTTTTCCCAAAAAATAAATTGTATCTAAATAAAAGGTATTTGATGCTTTTTTGATATCCTCTTTATTTATTTTATAAATATCTTCTACAATTTCCTCAATAGTTCTACTATCATTAGATATAACTCTGCTTAAAAAATATTCACTTATTAAATAATTGCTATCTACTATAGACTTCATTTGACTAGATACAGATTTTTTTGCTATTTTAATTTCTTCTTCTGTAAACAATCCATTTCTCATTTCATCTAGTTGCTTTCTTATTATTTCTATAGTTTTTTCTAAATTATCTACATCTATTCCAGCATCTATAAGTATAAGAGATTTATATTTATACATACTTGAGCCAATATAATAAGCTAAACTTTCTTTTTCTCTGACCATTCTAAAAAGTTTTGAATTTGGCCCTCCCCCAAATATAT
The DNA here is from genome assembly GCA_029779375.1 of Bacillota bacterium. Classification (GTDB taxonomy): domain Bacteria; phylum Bacillota; class Clostridia; order Tissierellales; family Sporanaerobacteraceae; genus Sporanaerobacter. Next base: position 763 of record JAKPAR010000190.1, read on the forward strand.
AATTTGCTAGTATTGCACTACTATACAACTTATCTTCATAAGGAAGGCTAGTTCTATAACCTATAACAAGCTTTCCTTGATTTACATCCATGTCTTCATAAACCATATTTTTGGTCTGTATCACACTTGCAATTTTTTCCCTAGGAACTTCAACAATATTTCTCCTATCAATTCTAAAAATATTTGCTATATTAACTATAAGTTTTTCATCAAATTCTCCTACGTAAAATATCTCTATAGGGAATTTTTCTAAAATATATCTATAATGTTCATATAAATTTTCTTCATTTATTTTATCTAAATCTTCAGTATAACCATATTCATATACGCTGTATTTTTCATTTCTACACATCTCTTCTATGCATCTATTTATGGCATAATCTCTCTTGTTGTTGATTTTTCCTTCAATAATTCTCTTTAAATTTTCTTTTTCTTGTTCTACATATTTATGACTAAAAAAATTGTTTTCTAAATAAGGTTCATATACTATTTCCCTTAACATTTTTATCACATCTGTAAAATATTCCTCATCATTTACATACATACCCTTAGGAAACTCTATAGTAAATCTCAAAACATGTCTTTCTCCTTTTTTATTTATATTTATACTCATGGATGAACCATACATTTCTTCAAGTTTTCTCTCAAGTTCTAGATTTGTACTGTAATTTTTTGTTCCTCTCTTCAAAACCAGTGGTATTAAAGCGTTTTTTGTAGCATCTTTGCGATTTAAAGGCATTATGATATAAAAACTAATCAAATTTGACTTTAATTTATCAGTTTTAATAAGATTTAAGTTCATACCTTCAGTTATATTTACTCTTAAATTTGACAATGACACAATTCCACCCTCCTCAAATCTTTTTATTTCATAATATCACATTTATATAAATAATATGGCTTATTAATCATTATATGAAAAAATCCAGCCTAAAGACCGGATTTCACTCATTATTCTTTTCACTGGATATCCTCTTTTTTATTTTATTTATCTCTTCTCTATAATTTTTTATATCTTCACCTTTTATTAAATTTTGTTCTATATTATCTACTTTTTCAAAAATTTTTGCATCATCCGTTATGAATACATTGTTTATCGTATTGTCATTATTCATAACAATATCTTTTATCATCCCCTTCATTCCAATAGTTAAAGTATTTTCATCTGACATTTCTACAGCCACAACAATATCATCATCATATATAATAGCAGTGGCATCTTCTATGCCTATCAGATCAACAACATTGTCTGCAATGTTTTCTGCTATTTCTACAAATTCATTTGTTTTACTTGCAACTACATTTGTACTCACATTTTCATTGTTTTCCTCTTCTACTTTTACCTCATTTTTTTTACAACTACACATTATAAACACTAAAAATACTACTAAAAAAGTTGAAACAATCACTTTTGTTTTTTTTCTTATCATGTTTTATAACCTCCCATTTACAAAATTCCTTTAATATATATTGTCCTATTTATGAAAATTTTATGAAATATAATAGATATTTTAAGAAAAATAAAATCTAATTAAAATATCTATTATATTGAATAAACAAAATTGATAATATATAATTGTTTAGGAGAATGATTACTATTTTTTGAAAGGAAGATTTAGATGAAATTAGGAATTGTAGGACTACCAAATGTAGGAAAAAGCACTCTTTTCAATGCCTTGACTGCTTCTAAAGCAGAGGCAGAAAATTATCCATTTTGCACAATAGAGCCAAATGTAGGAATAGTACCTGTGCCTGATCATAGATTGGATGAATTGGCAGAGCTTGTTCATCCTGAAAAAATAACGCCTGCAACTGTTGAGTTTTTCGATATTGCAGGCCTTGTAAAAGGTGCCAGTAGTGGAGAAGGATTGGGAAACAAGTTTCTATCTCATATTCGTGAAGTAGAAGCCATAGCACATGTAGTTAGATGCTTTGAAGATGAAAATGTAACCCATGTAGAAGGCCGAATAGATCCTATAAATGACATAGAAATTATAAATATAGAACTAATGCTTGCAGACTTAGAGATAATAGATAAAAGATTATCTAAAGTTGAAAAAGTTCTAAAAGGAGATAAAAGTTATTTAAAAGAATATGAATTGTTAGCCACACTAAAAAAGACTATTGAAGATGGAAAATCTCCCAGAACATTAGATTTTTCTCAGGAAGAAAAAGAGATAATTAAAAGCTTTAGTCTTCTATCATTAAAACCAGTTTTATATATTTGCAATATTTCTGAAGATGATTTGATAGAAGGATACGAAGATAATTCATATGTAAATAGTGTAAAAAAATATGCTGAACTTGAAAACTCCGAAGTAATAGCCGTTTCGGCAAAAATAGAATCCGAAATTTCTCTACTTGATAAAGAAGAAAAAGAAATGTTCCTAAATGAATTGAATTTAAAAGAATCAGGATTGGATAAATTGATAAAAGCAAGTTATAACCTTCTAGGACTTATGAGTTTCTTAACTGCAGGCCCTAAAGAAGTAAGAGCTTGGACTATCAAAAAAGGAACAAAAGCACCTCAAGCTGCAGGAAAAATTCATACTGATATGGAAAGAGGATTTATAAGAGCTGAAGTCATAAACTATAAAGAATTGATTGAATGTGGTGGATATACTCATGCCAGAGAAAAAGGACTTATTCGTTCAGAAGGAAAAGATTATATAATGCAAGATGGAGACGTAGTAGTATTTAGATTCAATGTATAAAATTGATTATAAAAAAGTATAAAATTGATTATAAAAAACCATAGTTAAACTATGGTTTTTTATTCTTCTATAGATTGTACTATTTTAACGGAAGCACTAGCTCCAATTCTACTTGCTCCTGCTTCGATCATTTTTTTCACAGTATCATAATCTCTTATGCCACCTGAAGCCTTGACTCCTAATCTATCTCCAACTGTTTTTCTCATCAATTTTACATCCTCTACTGTTGCTCCACCTGTACTAAACCCTGTAGAAGTCTTCACAAAGTCTGCTCCAGCCTCTTCTGAAATTTCACAAGCTTTTACTTTTTCCTCATCATTTAAAAGACAAGTTTCAATGATTACTTTAACTAGCGCCTTTCCTTTAGCTGCATCAACTACTGCCTTTATATCTTCCTTCACAGTATCATAGTCTTTACTTTTTAGTGCTCCTATATTTATGACCATATCTAATTCATCAGCACCATTTTTTATAGCTTCCAAAGCTTCAAAGGCTTTTACTTCCTTTGGAGTACTTCCCAATGGAAACCCTATAACAGTAGCTACTTTAACACTACTTTCTTTCAATTCATCTTTAGCCAATTTTACATAATAAGGATTTACACAAACTGAAAAGAAATTGTATTCCTTGGCTTCCCTACAAAGGTCCACAATCATTTCAGCTGTAGCATCTGGCTTAAGTAGTGTATGATCAATCATAGATGCTATATTTTTCATAGATTCCCAACCTCCATTATTTTATTATTTCCACGATGTCACCATTTTTTAATCCTGCAGCATTTCCCTCTTCCATGTCTATATGCATTTCTAGTCTATGTCCTTCTCCAGAACGTATAAGTACATTGTCAAACACCAATCCTCTAAGTCCTTTAACTTTTACACTGACAATATCTCCATTTTCAACACCAAATTCTTTTGCTTCTTCTGGATGCATATGGATATGTCTAGCTGCTACGATGACTCCTTCTTTTATTTCAATTTCAGCTTTTGGTCCAACTATCTTGACTCCAGGTGTTCCTAAAATATCTCCTGAATTTCTAACCATTGGTTCAATTCCAAGAGTGAAAGCATCAGAAATTGAAATTTCTACTTGAGTATTTTTTCTAACAGGTCCCAATACTCGTACACCTTTTAAAGTTCCTTTTGGTCCAACTATATCAACTTTTTCCTCAGCTGCAAACTGACCTGGCTGTGATAAATCTTTTTTCTTATTTAACTCATATCCTGTTCCAAACAATACATCTAAATCACTTTGAGATAAATGTATATGTTTATTGGACATAGCTGCTGGCAATTCTGTTCTCATATAAAAATTCCTCCCCATGTTTATGTAAGATATTTTTTCTTATTGATTACCGTAATTATTATATGACTTTACAATATAAAAATCAAATCATTAGATTAAAAGTTTGTACAATTTATCAAAAAAGCTAGGAAACGATACCGTTACACATTCACTTTGTTGTATATGAGATTTACCATCTGCATTAAGTGCTGCAATATTTAAGGCCATCGCTATTCTATGGTCATTGTAGCTATTCAAAGTTGCTGGTTTTAAAGAGGAAACCCCCTCAATGACAAGACCATCTTCAAGTTCTTCTACTTTTGCTCCCATTTTATTTAACTCAACAGCCATAGCATTTAACCTATTGCTTTCTTTGTATTTTAACTCCTCGGCATCTCTTATAGTAGTTGTTCCTTCTGCAAGAGCTGCTGCTACAGCCAAAATAGGTATTTCATCTATTAGAGTACTTATTCTGCTTCCATTTATATCTATACCCTTTAGTTTTGAATACCTAACCCTTATATCTCCTATCGGCTCATAATTTGCTATTCTTTTATTTTGAATCTCAATATCTCCCCCCATTTCCTTCAATGCTTCCAAAATACCTATCCTGCTTTTGTTTATTCCTACATCTCTAATCAAAATATCCGAACCCTTCAACGTCAAAGCTCCAACTATAAAAAATGCAGCTGACGAAATATCTCCTGGAACAAATAAATTTTTCCCTTTTAATTTAGCATTATCTTTCATATAAATTAATTTATCAATTTTACATATATAAGCACCAAAATATTTTAGCATTCTTTCAGTATGATCTCTAGAAAAACCTTTTTCTTCAATACAAGTCTCTCCTTGAGCATAAATAGAAGCTAACAATATTGCTGATTTAACTTGGGCACTATCTATTGGCATTTTATAGTAAATCCCATTTAATTTTTCAGATGGATAAATTTCAATGGGAGGATATTCATCTTCTACCCCCTTAATATTTCCATTCATTTGTCTAAGAGGAAAAATAATTCTCTTCATAGGTCTACCATTTAAAGAACTGTCTCCTACAAGAATTGAAGGAAAATCTTGTCCTATAAGTATTCCACTTATAAGCCTCATGGTAGTCCCTGAATTTCCACAATATAATATTCCCTCAGGACTCTTTAATCCACTTTTACCAACCCCTTCTATTAGAACATTATCTTCTTTCATATCTATATGAACACCCATTTTTCTAAAACATTCTATAGTAGCTAAAGTATCCTCTGAAACTAAAAAATTTTTTATTTCTGTCTTACCTTCAGCAATAGCACCAAGCATTATACTTCTATGAGATATGGATTTATCTCCTGGTACTCTTATTTCTCCTTTCAACATAGCCAATCACCCTTTAAAGATTTTCTTATAGTTTCTTTACTTACATTGTCAAATATATCTACCTTGTTTTTCCCTGTAGGAAGAACAAATACTATTCTTTCATTTAGGTTTTTCTTATCGTGAGACATTTTAGACAATATCTTTGTCATATTCTCATTGGAAAAATGTACTGGTACAACTAAACTTTTCAGGGTTTCAATTATTTCACAGAAATATTCTTCATCTATTAAACCCATTTCTTTAGAAATAAAGCTTTCATACATCATACCCAATATAATAGCTTCTCCATGTTTATATCTATTAAAATCATAAAGTGATTCAATCCCATGACCTATAGTATGTCCAAAATTTAAAATTTTTCTAATTCCCTTATCTTTCTCATCCATTGCTACAACTTGAGTTTTTATAGATACA
>JAKPAR010000289.1 GCA_029779375.1 Bacillota bacterium
ATCTTACATTTTCATTATATTACAAAAAAGCAATAAAACATAATTATTAAAAATTTGTTAAAATTCTATCAATGATAGTTTCCCAAATATTGTTAAAATACAATAAAAACTCTATTTTAACAATATAGTTTTCTGTGCTAATATATATGTATAAAAGTAAGAAATGAGGTGTATTCATTTGTCCATTTTAAATGATATAAAAGCCCTAAAGGAAGTCTTCTGGATAAACCCTAAATATGAGAGTTTTGATAATGTAAAAGATAGCCTCGAAGTTTCAAAAGGAGATGTATTAGATGCAGAAAAAAGACTAAATAGATTTGCCCCATATATAAAAAGTGCATTCCCTGAAACAGCTTCATCTGGTGGTATCATAGAATCTCCTATAGCTAAAATACCAAATATGAAAAAGCGGATGGAAAGTGATCTAGATAAAAAAATTTCAGGAGAGCTTTTAGTTAAACTTGACAGCAATTTGCCAATAGCTGGTTCCATAAAAGCTAGAGGTGGAATATATGAAGTACTTAAACATGCTGAAACATTGGCTATAAAAAAAGATATGTTATCTGTAGAAGATGATTATTCAATTATCAATAGTGATAGATTTAGAGATTTTTATAGTAATTATACTATTCAAGTTGGAAGTACAGGAAATTTGGGAATTAGCATTGGTATCATGAGTGCAAAATTAGGATTTAAAGTGAAGGTTCATATGTCTAGGGATGCTAAACAGTGGAAGAAAGACCTTTTGAGAAGTAAGGGTGTTGAAGTAATAGAATATGCTTCTGACTACTCAAAGGCAGTAGAAGAGGGAAGAAAACTATCACACATGAATCCTAAAAGCTATTTTATTGATGATGAAAATTCAAAGGATTTATTTATGGGATATGCCGTAGCAGCCTTTAGACTTAAAGTACAATTGTAAGATATGAATGTAATTGTAGATGAAAAACATCCTTTATATGTATACCTTCCCTGTGGAGTAGGTGGAGGCCCTGGTGGAGTTGCATTTGGACTAAAATTGGTATACGGTGACAATGTACATTGTTTTTTTTCTGAACCTACTCATTCACCAGCAATGTTGCTTGGACTTGTAACTGGACTTCATAGTAAAATCTGCGTACAAGATTATGGAATAGACAACAAAACCGAGGCTGATGGCTTAGCAGTAGGAAGACCTTCAAGCTTTGTCGGAAAAACTATGGAGAGACTATTGAGTGGAGCATATACTATTGATGATGATAGACTATATAAATTACTGAAAAATCTTGTAGATGAAGAACAAATCTATCTAGAACCTTCTGCTCTGGCAGGATTTATGGGCCCTGTGTATGTGTCTTCTAGAGAAGAAGCAAAATACCTAGAAAATGCAACTCACATTTGCTGGGCAACAGGAGGAAGTCTTGTGCCAAAAGAATTTATGAAAAAATACTATGAAAAAGGAAAAATGTTGAATATAAAAAGGGCTATTTAGCCCTTTTTATCATTAAAACTCCCTTGTCATATATATTTTTTTAGATATTTGAAGTGAAATATAGTATATTAGTATAGAAAATATAAATGCAAATAAAGTTATTTGCCTTATATTTAAACTTGCCATTCCTTTTAATAGACCTTTTGATTCTAATTTTCTTCCTATTTTGCCTAAGATAGTTGGCCCAACAAACACTAACATCCATAGTATTGAATTAAACATTCTCAAATCACCTAATTTAAAATATAGTGGATAATATATAGAATAAAATACTAGCAATAAACTCATAGCTGCTACAATATCCCATATATCCGCAGGCCTACCATCTGGTTTTACTCCTAATCCTTTAATTATATTTGTCAATAAAAATACAGAAATACAACTAATAAATATAAATATTAAAAGAGCCACATATTTACCTATTACAATATCCTTTCTATCAATTGGAAAACTGTTTAAAACTACTTCACTTTTGTT
>JAKPAR010000290.1 GCA_029779375.1 Bacillota bacterium
AATCTATCTGTTCATCTTTTATTTTAGAGTTGTAACTCATCAGCACACCTCCTTTATTACTTTATTCTATTCTACTTTAACTTGAAAAAACCTTCTAAAAAATATTTTTTAACACTTTTTTAATAAAATTGGCATTTTTTCTATGAGTTATAATGAGTTATAAGAAAAAATCTAGGACATTTTATCCTAGATTTTTTATACATCATTTTATTTAGAACAAGCCAACGATTTCTCCATTTGGCAGAATATCCATATTGTTTGCTGCTGGTACTTTTGGAAGCCCTGGCATTGTCATTATATCTCCTGTAAGAGCTACTAAAAATCCTGCTCCAGCAGATATTCGAATTTGCCTTACTTCTATTTCAAATCCTTTTGGCCTTCCAATAAGTTTAGGATCGTCTGACAATGAATACTGAGTTTTAGCCATACATATAGGCATCTTATCTAATCCCAATTTTTCAATTTGTTTTATATCCTTTATGCATTTTTGAGTGAATTCTACTCCATCAGCTCCATATATTTCTTTTGCAATTGTCTCTATTTTTTCTTTTATAGTCAAATTCACATCATATAGTGGTGCAAATTGGGAAGGTTTGCTTTCAACAACTTCAACTACTTTTCTAGCCAATTCTTCTCCACCTAAACCACCCTTTGCCCAAACTTGCGTTAGAACTGCTTCTGCTCCCAATTCTCTACATCTATTGATTACGTATTCAACTTCAGCTTCTGTATCTGTTGGGAATTCATTTATAGCAACTACTGCAGGTACTCCATATTTTTGAACATTTTCTATATGTTTTTCTAGATTTTCAAAACCCTTTTTAAGAGCTTCTAAATTTTCTATATTTAATTCTTCCTTTGGTACTCCACCATGATTTTTAAGAGCTCTAACTGTAGCCACTATAACTGCTGCATCTGGTTTTAACCCTGCAAATCTACATTTAATATCAAAGAATTTTTCTGCTCCCAAGTCAGCACCAAATCCTGCTTCCGTCACTGTATACTCAGCTAATTTCAAAGCCATTTTTGTTGCCAATACACTATTGCAACCATGAGCAATATTGGCAAAAGGCCCTCCATGAATAAACACAGGAGTATTTTCCAAAGTTTGTACCAAATTTGGCTTTATAGCATCTTTAAGTAATAAGGCCAATGGGCCTGCTGCATTTAAATCCCTTGCATATACTGGTTCTCCACCATAATTATAAGCTACTATAATATTGCCTATTCTTTCTTTTAAATCTTGTAGATCGTTGGATAAACAAAGAATAGCCATGATTTCTGATGCTACAGTTATATCAAAACCATCTTCCCTTGGAACTCCATTTGGTTTTCCACCAAGACCAATAACTATATTCCTAAGGGCTCTATCATTCATGTCCATAACTCTTTTCCAAGTAATACGTCTTGGATCAATATTTAATTGATTTCCTTGATGAATATGATTGTCTATAAGAGTTGAAAGCAAATTGTTAGCTGTAGTTATAGCATGAATATCTCCAGTAAAATGAAGATTTATATCTTCCATAGGTACTACTTGTGCATATCCTCCACCTGCAGCCCCACCCTTAACTCCAAAACATGGTCCAAGTGAAGGTTCTCTAAGAGCTGAAATAGCGGTTTTACCTATTTTGTTAAGCCCCATACTCAATCCAATATTTACAGTAGTCTTTCCCTCTCCAGCTGGAGTTGGATTTATAGCTGTAACCAATATAAGCTTTCCATTTGGCTTGTTTTCCATTCTCTTCAATACATCAAGGGAAACTTTAGCTTTATATTTTCCATACAATTCCAAATCGTCTTCTTCTAGCCCTACTTTTTTAGCTACTTCTACAATAGGTGCCATTTTAGCTTCTTGTGCAATTTGAACATCAGTTTTCATTTTTTCCCTCCTTGTTTTTCCCACCCTTTTATTCCATAAGATGAGTTTTAAATATTTTTTATATTCTTAATCTTTCCAGTTCCAAATAGTATTCCAAGGAATTTAATAAATATTCAAGTTTGACTGGCCCAGACAGTTTACTTTCTAGCAACCAATCAATCCATCTCTTTTAGGGAAACTTGGTCTACAATAGTTTCAATGACTCCTTTTCTTCTGCCTTCACTAAAATTTGGAACTGCTAAAACATATTGTATTGTACAATATACTATAAAACTTTTCAAATATCTGCTATATCATTTCTATATTTCATTCCTTGGAAGTAGATTTTCCCTATTCCATTATAAACCTTTTTTCTTGCCTTTTCAAAATTTTCTCCAAGAGCTGTAACAGAAAGAACTCTGCCTCCATCTGTTAAAAGTTTCCCATTTACTATTTTAGTTCCATTTTGGAAAAGAATCAACTCTTTATCTAAATTTTCTACTCCAGAAATTTCTTTGCCTTTTTCATATTCTTTTGGATATCCTTCAGATGTAGCTACCACTGTTACACAACATTTATCTGACCATTTTAAATCTTCTTTTCTAATAGTCCCATCTATAGTTTTCTCGAATATATCTACTATATCACTTTCAAGTCTAGGAAGTACTACTTCCGTTTCAGGATCTCCAAATCGCACATTAAATTCCAATACTTTTGGCCCTTTTTCTGTAAGCATAAGTCCTATAAATAAAATTCCTTTATAATCAATACCTTCTTGTTCTAATCCGATTTTTATATTTTGAAGAATAGTTCTATCTATTTCTTTAAGAATATCGTTAGTCAAGGCTGGATTTGGCGAAAAACATCCTACTCCTCCTGTATTGGGGCCTAAATCCCCATCATATATCTTTTTATAGTCTCTGGCACTTTCCAAAGGAATGATTTTCCCACAAGACACAAGACAAAGCAAAGAAGCCTCTATACCTGTTAAAAACTCTTCTATAATAATATTTTCTCCAGCAGAGCCAAATACTTTATCTTTCATCATATCTTCTATAGCCTTTTCAGCTTCTTCTTCTGATTGACATATAACTACTCCCTTTCCCAAGCAAAGACCATCAGCTTTTACGACCAAGGGATACGAAAATTTCTCAAGACCCTTTAGTGCTTCCTCTGGATTTTTAAAGCTACTATATTTTCCCGTAGGAATATGATATTTTTCCATAAACTCCTTTGAATATATTTTACTTCCTTCAAGAATTGCCCCTTCCCTTTTAGGCCCAAATATTCTTAAACCCTCTTCTTCAAATCTATCAACAATTCCAGATACCAATGGATCCTCTGGACCTACAACAGTCAAGTCTATGCTGTTGGTCTTCGCAAAACTCAAAAGAAGTTCTATATCTTTAGGATTTATATTTACATTTTCCGCTATACTACTAGTTCCACCATTCCCTGGAGCACAATATATTTTACTCACTCTTTTACTTTGAGCTAATTTATAGCACAAAGCATGCTCCCTTCCTCCACTGCCTATAACTAATACTTTCAAATATATCCCTTCTTTCTCATAAATTTTTAGTGTTTGAAATGTCTTATATGAGTAAATACCATGGCAATTCCAGCTTCATCTGCTGCCTGTATAGATTCTTCATCTCTAATAGAACCTCCAGGCTGAATAACTGCAGTGACTCCTGCTTTTGAAAGTGAGTCTATAGAATCTCTAAAGGGGAAAAATCCATCCGATGCAATAACGCTTCCCCTTACCTTTTCCATGCCATGTTCTATAGCCTGTTCAACAGCCCATATTCTATTTACCTGACCCATGCCAATACCTATAGTTCCACAATCTTTAGCTAATACCACTGAATTGGATTTAGTATTTTTCACCGCTTTCCAAGCAAAAAGCAAATCCTTCATTTCTTCTTGGGTCGGTTTCCTTTTAGTTACAAATTCCAATTCATCTTGAAGAAGTACATTATCTCTTTCCTGAATCAATATGCCTCCCAATACCTTTTTTACATCCCAAGATTTGTAATCATTTTTCATAATATCATCTATTTTAAGTATTCTTATATTTTTCTTGGAAGAAAGTATTTCTAATGCTTTTTCCGTATAAGAAGGAGCTATGACTATTTCTATGAATATTTCATTTATAAGTGTTGCTACTCTTTGATCTATTTCTCTATTGGCTGCTATTATGCCTCCAAATATAGATACTTTGTCACATTCATAAGCCTTCTTATAAGCTTCATAAATATCTTTTCCACTTCCAATGCCACAAGGATTTGTATGTTTAACTGCTACCACCGTTGGTTCATCATATTCCTTAAGTATTTCCAATGCTCCATTTGCATCATTTATATTGTTGAAAGACAATTCTTTGCCATGAAGTTTTATAGCTCCAGCAATAGTCCCTTGAATATTGCCAACTTCTTTATAAAAAGCTGCCTTTTGATGAGGATTTTCTCCATATCTCAACTCTTCTTTTGCCTCAAAAGTCATACTAAGCTTTTCTGGAAACTCTACATTATCTATTTCATTGAAATAATTTGAAATAAGACTGTCATAATGACTTGTATATTCAAATACTTTTCTTGCTAAATATCTCCTTGTTTCCAATGTAGTTTCTCCATTAGCCTCTAATTCATTGAGAACTTTTTCATAATCCAAAGGGTCTACAACTACTGTCACATATTTATAATTTTTAGCTGCTGCTCTAATCATAGAAGGCCCACCAATATCTATATTTTCTATTATCTCTTCATGACTAGCCCCTTCTTTATTCACCGTTTCCTTGAAAGGATATAGATTGTTAACTACTAAATCTATAGGACTTATGTGAAGTTTGCCAAGAGTAGCTAAATGCTCATCATTATCTCTTATATGAAGTATTCCACCATGAATATTAGGATGAAGAGTTTTTACTCTGCCATCAAAAGCTTCAGGAAATCCTGTTATATCCTGAATATCTATTACATTTATTCCTTCACTTTCAAGAACCTTTTTAGTTCCTCCAGTAGAGATTATCTCCCAACCTAGAGAAACTAATTTCTTTGAAAATTCTACAATACCGCATTTATCCCATACACTAATTAAAGCCCTTTTCACAATATCACCTCATTATGATTACTTTTCTTCCATCTAATGAAATTTTCCCATCGCAAAAGTATTTTACTGCTTCAGGAAGTATTTCATGTTCTACCTTCAAAACTCTTGCCTTTAGGGACTCTACTGTATCATCATCCTTTACTTCTACTGCCTTTTGAAGTATTATAGGTCCTGTATCTGTACCTTCATCTACAAAATGAACTGTAGCCCCAGAAACTTTCACTCCATACTTAAGAATTTCCTCATGAACTTTTTCTCCATAATATCCCTTTCCACAAAAACTAGGTATTAAAGATGGATGTATATTTATGATTCTTCCCTTGTATTCTGTGACAAATTTCTTTGAAAGCACTTTTAAATATCCTGCTAGTATTACCAATTCTATATCTCTATTTTTTAATTCTTCAATTATAGCATCATTGTACTCTTCTTCTGTAGAATATTTTTTCTTATCTATCCAAATAGCCTCTATGCCCTCTCTTTCCGCCCTTACAAGTCCATAAGCATCACTTTTATTGGAAATAACTAAAGATATCTCTCCATTTATATATCCACTTTTCACTTTATCTATAATACATTGAAGATTAGTTCCACCACCTGATATTAAAACCCCTATTTTTACTGGTTGCATAAAATTATTTTCTCCTCTTTTCTTTGAACTTCTCCAAGGAATACTCCTTTTTCACCTTTTTCATTTAAAAAACTCATGACAGCATCAGCTTCAGTACTGTCTACAGCAAATACCATTCCTATGCCCATATTAAATGTAGCATACATTTCATCTCTCTCGATTTTCCCACACTTTTCTATCAAACTAAATATATAAGGAGTTTCTATAACCTTAGTATTCACAACAGCTGTAAGTCCTTCTGGCAACATTCTAGGTATGTTTTCATAAAATCCCCCACCAGTTATATGGCTTATTCCCTTTATATTAAATTTTTTTATCAATTCATACATTGGATGCGTATATATTCTAGTGGGCTTTAGTAGTTCTTCTCCTAATGTAGACTGAAATTCACTAAAATATTTATCAAGGCTTATCTTTTCTTTTTCAAAAAATACTTTTCTCAC
>JAKPAR010000325.1 GCA_029779375.1 Bacillota bacterium
TACAAAAAAAGGAAACATTACCCTTTGGGGTAATATTACTCAATGGGAAAGAAAAGCTGTAGGCATTATAAATACATCAGGCTACAACAAAAGATATGCTCATGATCCTCGTATGTTTTATGATTATCCTCCTCATATATTAGAGCCTATAAATGTGGGGTGGGAAATTCATGATTGGAAAGAAGTAGATGAGCATGTAAAAGAGAAATAATAGGGGGCGATGATTATTGAATTTTAAAAAGATTTTGCCTAGAAAAAAGGTTTTGTCTATTGATATAGGTTCTTATGAGATAAAAGTAGTTGAAGGAAAGATGACAAATAAAGGTATAGTCATAGATAAATATTTTTCCTTCTTGACTCCAGAAGGAGCCTATGAAAATGGATATATAATAGACAAAGAACTGCTGTATTATATGCTAAAAGAACAACTAAAAAACAACAAGGTTTCATCGGATACAGTCTATATGACTATAAAAAGTACAGCTATTATCACTAGAGAAGTGACTATTCCCTATGTAGAAGAAGAAGAAATTAACGGAATACTGAAATTCCAATTAGATGAATATTTGCCCATGGATCCAGATAAATATGTTGTTCAGCACAAGACTATTGGCGTAGTAGAAGAAGACAATGTAAACAAATTGAATGTACTTTTAATTGCTATACCTAAAGAAATAGTAGAAAGCCATTTTGCACTACTTAAAGAATTGGAATTGAAGCCTACAGTACTGGATTTTCAATCCAATGGAATATGTAAAATGTTAAAATACAATTCTCTTATAAATGGACGATATGATACTCAAGAGATAACTTTTGCAGCTATTGATTTAGGCTTTCACAATACCAATGTAACTATAACAAAAAACAATATATTGCAGGTAAGCCGTATAATAGAAATTGGTGGATACGAAATGGATATGGGCATACTCAATTTTTTTGAATACACTAAAGATGAAGTGGAAGAGGCAAAAAGACAAATACAGGATGTAAATAGGATTGATGCTGATTATTTAGATGATGATAGAATATTGAGTATTATAAGATCTAGTTTGGAAGATATAATGGACAAAATAGATCTTATATTTAGATATTATGATTCTAGAGAAATGGGAAATAGTATTCAAGTCATATTACTTTATGGTGGCCTTTCAAAAATAAAAGGCATAAGCAATTTGTTTTCAAGTTATTTTGGTATTCCTGCAATAGTTGTATCTGGATTTGATAAAGTTTTTTTTAGTGAGGATTTAAATAAATATTTAAACTGTGTTAGTTCGATAATTAGAATTGAGGAGCTAAAAAAATGAAAGATTTAAATTTTTTTGAACCATATATTGAGAAAAAAGAATTTAAAATAGATAAAGAATTGATATTTTATGGAACAATGGTTTTAATTGTATTGTGCATGATATTTTATGGAATTATAAATCAAATAAAAATTGCAAAATTGAATAGAGAAGTAGCAAAACTTAAATTAGAGGCTGAAGATGAAAGCATAGAAAAAAGAATAGAAGAGCTTAAATTTCAAGAAAAAGAAATATATGGTATAAAAGAAAAAGTGGAACAATTGAAAATTGTAGATAAATACATAGAAGATAGAGATATCATCCATGAATATTTGCTTCAAAATATAACTTCTAGAACACCAGAAGAGGTCTTTTTGAAATCTATGAGTTTAGATACTCTTTCTATCCAAATTGAAGGGATATCAAAAGATAAATACTCTATTGCAGAGTTTGAACATAGTTTAAAAAGTACTATTGGTTTTGAAGAATCTTTTATATCCAATATATCTTTTGAAGATGGATATTATAATTTTTCTTTAAATATTAAATTAAAGGATGAGGATGAGTATGACAATGGAGACGAAAATAGAGCCCAAGAAGATGAAAATGAAACTGAAGGAAATGAATCTATCGAAGAATGAAAAATATTTACTTGTCTTGTTGGGAGTAGTTGTGGTTTTTTGGATATTTAATAGATTTATATTTACATCCCAAAGAAATAATCTTCAAAATCTCAAAGATAAAAAAGTTGAATATGAAGAAAAAGCAATAGAAAATAGCGGTATATTAGCTAGAGCAAAAGGGATAAATGAAGATTTTATTTCTTTAAATAGAGAAAAGGATACATTGCTACTCGAATATTTTCCCAAATTGGATCAATCTCAAATAATTTTTCTATTAAATGAAATGTTGGATGATTCCAATTTAGAAATATCAAATCTCAATTTTAGCGAACCTCAAATAGAAGAGATAAGAGGAATACCTATAAATACTATGGATATATCTATTCCCTACAAGGGAAAATACGAGGATTTGCTAAAGCTGATGAATAAAATTGAGAAAAGTCCTAGAAAGCTTTTGATTACCAATCTCATCATAGATCAAGATGAAGAAAATTTAATAGGAGAATTGAGATTGAAAGCCTATAGTTCAGAAACTATTTTTGAAAAAGATGAGGATTTTGTAGCCATAGATACAGTTTTAAATACTGAAAAAGAAAATCCATTTAAACCTTTTGTTGAGTATGAAGAAGTAAAAGATGAAGATATAGTTGATATGAATGAAGAAAAGGGAAGTAGCGAATTTGAAAGTTCAGGGAGTTTTTCGCCTTCTGAAGAAAATCAAGAAAAGCTCAACAAAACTTTAGTGGAGAGTTTTGATGAAGGTAAGATATATTTTGTACCTTCTCATTTGAATACAAAGGGAAATGTGTATAGATCAAGAAAAGCTAAAGAAGGAAAGTATTCTTTGAGATTTGAGTACAATATCTTGGCTGTTGAGAAAGAGAATAGAGCTTATTTGGATTTTAGAGAGAGAAATATAAATTTCAAATATCCGCCAGATAATATAGGATTTTGGATGTATTCATATGGATATTCGCCTGCTGTATTGGGGATTAGATTTGAAGGCCAAATGGGAGAAAAAATTGATGTGGAAGTTTTGAAGGGTATAAACTGGATTGGGTGGAGATACATAGAGG
>JAKPAR010000344.1 GCA_029779375.1 Bacillota bacterium
TATTTACATCCACAATAGTATTTTGAGCAAAAGTTGTGGTAGATATTAATAAAATTTTATTCCAATACCAAATCATCATCTATGCCATAATAATCTGATAAAATATTATAGAGTTTTGAATATGTAGCTTCTTTATACGGATTTACAAATATTCCTCCTATCCCAAAGAAAAGAAAACCCAACAGTTCCCATCCAATAAAAGATAAATCCAGTACAAACATATCCCATTTATGTCCATCTGTAATATTTCTACTTTTAGTTATTGCTTCATTTGAGGATAGCTCTGGTTCTTCAGATAAAATATATGGCACCAATCTATACTCATAAGATTTTATTATGCCAGGTATTATAAAAAGTAGAGTCCACAATATAGTATAAAGATCTCTTAAAAACTGTGTCTTCAAAATAGAAAAATACTCTTTCCTGTTGAAGGTTGAAAATAAATTTCCTATACTTGCATCTTCTTCAAATCCCCTAAGAAAAAATCTGGCCCTTCCTACTTCTAGTGCATATCCTAATATTATTGAAATGGCTATAAAAGATATGGAGATAAACAAAAATGTTCCTTTATCCAAATAAAATACAGGAGAACTACCAAATTTTCTAATGGTAAAATTAAGTACAGGGTTTTTGAATTCAATTCCCACTTTATTCGCTATATCATCGAGCATTGGATATTGGCTGTACTTATCAACTACTCCCAATTGATTGCTAGTACTAGTTCTACCTGTTAGAGATACAATGAGACATACCAGAAAAGCTTTCCAATAGTGTTTCCTTAAAAAATCTCTTGCATAAGACTTAATACCCTCTCTTGACCACATAAAAGCACCCCCATCTTATTTAACTTCGTACTAATTAATTATTCCATTTATGCTGGAACTATTCTATGCATAATGTATCATAACACTCGCATTTTTACCAATATAACCCACTAATGAGCATGTATATGATGAATATCTTGATTATGCCTATGTGAATGTGTACATTCCTCATGAGTATGAACATGAGTATGTTTACCGATAATAGTTTCATTATGAATATGGTCATGATGGCCATCATCATGACTATGACTGTGATTATGAGTTATTGCAATATGATGATGCGCATGATTATGTTCTTCTGTAGACGCAAAATACATACCTATAATCATTATAAATAATGCAATAATAAATGAAGGTGTTGGTACTTCTCTAAAAATTATCAGCGATAACCCGACTCCAATAAATGGAGATACAGCGTAATAGGCACTTGTCTTTGTGGCTCCTAAGTCTCTTTGGGCATAAATATAAAAGAATATACTTAAGCCATAAGCAAAAAATCCTAATATTAAAGCCACCATTATATAATATATATTATTTGTTTTTTCTCCTAATGTAATAGCAATTAGTAAAGAGCCTATTCCAGAACCAAGTCCTTTAATTATAACAATTTGTAAAGGGTCTTTTGCAGACAACTTCCTTGTACAGTTATTTTCAAGTCCCCAACAAATACATGCCAATAATACAAAAACAGAACCAAATGAAAATGAAAAACTACTTACATCTTCTACAGACAAAATAATACTTGACACCGTAATAAGAAAAATAGCACCCCTTAGTCTTTTCCCTATAGGTTCCTTAAATATCACTAAAGCAATTAAAGATGTAGCAACAATTTCAAAGTTATTCAGCAAAGAAACATTAGCAGCAGATGTTGTTGTAAGTCCAATCATCAAAAATATAGGTGCTGCAACATCTAACGCAACCATTCCAATTGTATATGGAAATTCTTGTTTTGTAAGCCTTGCCTCAATTTTTTCCTTATACTTCTTATGTCTAATTAAGTCAATAATAGACATTCCCAAACCTGCACCAAGATATAGAAAAGATGCCATCAATGTAGGCGGAATTTCCTTTAACAATAATTTAGATATAGGTGAACTAATAGCATATAATGCTGCTGCCAGTATGGCAAAAAAAATTGCTTCATATTGTTTATTTTCTATTTTAAACACCTCACAGTTTCTATTTTATAAATTGTTCTATGGCTTTGGGTAGCTTGCTAATAACTGGCTTGGTATTTTCATTCTGATTCTTATGTTTTCCACTCATATATAATTCTCCCATCAATATCCCACATGGGTTTAATGAAATTATATCATTGCTTCAATTAAATTCCAACATTATTAAATCTTTAAATTTATCATTAGTTAAACCCATAATATAAATAGCTTTTCCAACAAAACTATGAATTTAATCAGATACATAAACTGTACCTTTGTAATATGTGTTATATACACTAAAATAAAAATTCTAATGAACAATCTAACAAAAAAACCATAGTTCCAAGGCAATCCTTATGCCTTTTCCCTATGGTCTTCTAAAACAACTTTATTTGATGGAGACATCTTTTGTAGTTTTATTATATCTCTCTTCTATTTTCCATAGCTTTTGAAAGAGTCACTTCATCATAATATTCCAAATCTCCACCTACAGGAATTCCATGAGCAATTCTTGTAGTCTTGATACCCATAGGTTTTAATAACTTTGAAATATACATAGCTGTTGCTTCTCCTTCTACTGTAGGATTTGTAGCAAGTATGACTTCTTTTACTTCTCCATTCTGAATTCTCTTTAAGAGTTCTTTTATCCTTATTTGATCTGGACCTATATTGTCCATTGGAGATATAGCTCCATGAAGAACATGATAAAGTCCTGTGTATTCTTTGGTTTTCTCCATAGCCACTACATCCTTAGGACCTTGTACTACACATATAGTTGAAGTATCTCTTTTCTTGTTTCTACAAATATAGCAAGGATCTTCATCGGTCAAATTGCAGCAAATACTACAATACTTTATCTTTTCTTTAGCACTTGTAATTGAATAGGCAAGCTTTTCTGCTTCCAATGGCTCCATTTCCAAAATATAAAAAGCTAGTCTCTGTGCTGTCTTTCTTCCTACACCTGGAAGCTTTGAAAGTTCTTCTATTAAATTTGCTATAGGTAATGCATAATAATCCATTTAAATCAATCCTTCCTAGAAAAGACCTGGAATATTCATTCCTCCAGTTATTTTTGCCATCTCTTCTGAAACATAATTTTCTGCATTTCTCAAAGCTTCATTGACAGCTGCCAATACTAAATCTTGTAGCATTTCCACATCATCTGGATCCACTACATCTTTATCTATAGTAATAGAAACTATCTGCTTTTTCCCATTGGCAACAGCCACTACAGCCCCACCACCAGCACTAGCTTCTACTTCTTTTTCTTCTAATTGTTCTTGAAGTTCCTGCATTTGTTTCTGCATCTTTTGCACTTGTTTCATCATACCACCCATATTACCCATTCCTGGAAATCCACCTTTAGCCATATTCTAATACCTCCTGTTATTTTTTTATTTTAACTAAATCTTTTCCAAAAAATTTTATTGCAGAATCTATAAGTTCCTGCTCTTCATTTTTTTCTTTTTCTTCTTCATCTTCCTCTGCCATGACAAATTCAACTCTTATATTTTTGTTAAAATAATTAGAAATAGATTTTTCTACAAATTCTTTATTGTCCTTTTTCCCTAGAGCCTCTCTATGAAGTCCATAACCTTCTTTAAATCCTATAGTCAAAATATTGTTTTTATAATCCATTGGACTTCCTTCTAGCAAAAGAGCTTGAGTAGAAATTCTCTTTTTCTTTATAACTTTTAGTACATTTTCCCATTCTCTTTTTATATCAGCTATATTCAGCTCTTTTCCATCATCAATAATCGGTTTTTCCTCTTCTACTTCTTTTTTTTCATTTTGAACAGACACTTCTTTTCTGCTAGGTGTTTCACTTTTAACCTTTTCTATAGACTCTTTTTTTTGAGAAATTTTAATATTCCCACTTTCAATAATCTTTTCCAATCTTTCTATTCTCTGTTCTAATGTCAACTCATCTCTCAATTCTATAAGCTTTACAACCACCATTTCAAGTATAATTCTAGGTTGACTAGACCATTTAGATTGATTTTGTCCTTCATTTAAAATTTGAAGGGCCTTCAATATAAATTGTAAAGATATATTTTCTGACTGATCTTTATACCTTGCCACTGTTTCCTTTTCTAAATCTATTATATCCAATGGATCTGTTGAAGTTTTAGCTATCATGAGATTTCTGAAATGATATATTAAATCCTTTATAAACTGATTTATATCTTTCCCATTTTGAATAATGTCATCTACTATGTGAAGAGCCTTTTCCAAATTCTTTTCTTCAATACTATCTACTAAGTTAAACAATAAATCTTCATTTGCTATTCCAAGTGTTTTCAGTGCATCCTCATAAGTAAGAATTCCTTCTCCAAAGGAAATACACTGATCAAGTAAGCTTAAAGCATCTCTCATGGCTCCATCAGAATTTCTTGCAATAAGATTTAATACACTTTCCTCAACTTCAACTCCTATTTCATCACATATATTATTTAAATTCTTAACTATATCCTTTGTTGTAATTCTTTTAAAGTCAAATCTTTGACAACGTGAAAGAATTGTCTGAGGAAGTTTTTCTACTTCAGTAGTAGCTAATATAAATATTAAATGTTTGGGAGGTTCTTCCAATGTCTTTAAAAGGGCATTAAATGCACTATCTGAAAGCATATGAACCTCATCTATAATATATACTTTATACTTTGCTTTTGATGGTGGATACTTTACTTTTTCCCTAAGTTCCCTTATATCCTCAACACTATTGTTACTCGCCGCATCCATTTCTATAACATCCATGATACTTTCATCAAGAATTCCACTACAGATTTCACAAGTATTGCATGGATTTCCATCAATAGAATTGATACAATTTACAGCTCTTGCAAATATTTTAGCTGTAGAAGTTTTTCCTGTTCCCCTTGTACCGGAAAAAATATAAGCATGGCCAATATTTTGATTAATTATTTGATTTTTTAAAGTTGTAGTGATATGTTCCTGTCCTAGTACCTGATCAAATGTCTTTGGACGGAAACGCCTATATAAGGCCTGATACATTATTTTTCCACCTTTCCTATCTAGTTAAATATATTATACCAAATATATCTTGTCAAATATACTCATAATTATTTTTTCGTGAAAATCTTGGTTTTTCATTTTGTATTGACATACTACAAAAATTTCTGTATAATATAAATCTGTAGTGTGAATAGAAATTTTATATTTATACTGTTTTGGAGAGGTGGCTGAGTCTGGCCGAAGGCGCACGACTGGAAATCGTGTAGACGATTCCTCGTCTCGTGGGTTCGAATCCCACCCTCTCCGCCATAGGAAATTTTGCCGTGCTAGATGGGGAGGTAGCGGTGCCCTGTAACCTGCAAGCCGCTGTAGCAGGGTTGAATTCCTGGTTTCGGCTTGTCATTGTAAGGTCTGCCCTAAATAAGTGGCGGTGACGATTGGGTCCTACGCAACGGAAATTCATGAACCCCGTCAGGTCCGGGAGGAAGCAGCGGTAAGTGAACACTTTCGTGTGCCGTGGGGAAGCCTAATCTGAGTTAACTGTTTAGGTAACGCTTGGAATGACAATGCCAACGCCAGGTGCACGGCTTACATATTTGCGTGAAAAAGCTATGGAATATACTCCATAGCTTTTATGTTATCCTTTAAAAGTTTTGTTTCCCTTCATCTGATACTCATCAAGATTTGATTTGCCATAAGTAAGTCCTGTAACTACCTTTGGTTCTATATTTTTTCCTATTTCACTAAATCCTTCATAGAGAGGACGAATTATCTTTGTTGCCATTTCAAAGGAATTTTTATCTTTTCTATTTTCGCCTTCTGTAATAAGCTTATTTACATAAATGTATATTTGTCTTAAATTTATAGCTATTTCTGAATTTCCTTCAAGAGTTGCAAGAAGTTCTGCCAAAATATCTCTTGAATTTTTATTTATGTCCTTTAGTTCATCATATTTTTTTTCATCTATAGAAAGTATGCTGTCATTGAAATTGTCAATAAGAGCTTCATAGAGTATCGCAACCAATTCTATATCATTGGCAGAGGATATTCTCTTTTCTATATTTTTTTTATCTAGCATATTCACCATCTCCATTATCTAAGTAATTGCAATACTCCCTGAGGAAGTTGATTTGCTTGAGCAAGCATAGCAGTTCCTGCCTGTTGCAATATATTCAGTCTAGTAAATTCACTCATTTCTATAGCCATGTCTGCATCTTCTATTCTAGACATAGACGCTGTCAAGTTTTCAGCAGTATTGTCTGTGTTCTTTATAGTATGCTCTAATCGATTTTGATACGCACCAAGTTTGGAACGCATTTCAGAAACTTTTTCTATGGCATTATTATATGTTCCTATTGCGGTATTGAAATTGGCTGGTTTCAAATCTTCTGCCAATTTGAAACTAATATTATCATCACTGCCGCTAGTTTCAACCAACTTCCCATCGCCAACAATCTCCAATCCTGCTGCTGTAGCATTTATTTCTTTCATATCAATTGTCACCTTTTGCCCTTCGTTTGCACCTACTTGAAGTTGTATTTCTTTTTGACTACCATCTAATAATTTAATTCCATTAAATTCTGTATCATTAGCTATTTTGTCTATTTGCTCTGTCAATTGTACTATTTCAGCTCCTATAGTTTCTAGGTCCTCCTCTTTATACACACCATTGGCTCCTTGTACGCAAAGTTCCCTCATTCTTTGAAGCATGGCATGTAC
>JAKPAR010000368.1 GCA_029779375.1 Bacillota bacterium
TAATTTTATTAGATCAAATTTCAAAACAAGCAGCTGTAAAATATCTAAAATCGGGTGAGTCTTTAGTATTGATTAAGAATTTTTTGAGTTTTGCTTATGTGGAAAATCGTGGAGCAGCTTTTGGTATACTTCAAAATAAAAAAATATTCTTTGTAATTATAACGGCAGCGGTTATATTTTGGGTAATAATTTTTTTGAAAAATAATTTTTATCACTTATCTAAACTTATGAAAGTCTCACTGGTAATGCTAATAGCTGGGGCTGTTGGAAATCTTATAGATAGAATAAGATTTGGATATGTAATAGATTTTATATCGGTGAGGTTCAGCAATGGTTATTATTTTCCAGTATTTAATTTGGCAGATAGTTTTATAGTTATATCTACTATTTTAATCGTAATCATGGTACTTTTTAACAAATACGAAGTTTGATGGAGGATAAAATGGATATTGTTGAAATATATGTTAGCGAAGAAGATAATGAGAGAATAGATGCATATTTAGCTAAAGAATTAAATGAAATTTCGAGAAGTTATATTCAAAAATTAATTGAAAAAAATTTAATTAAAGTAAATGGAAAGTGCGTCAAATCAAAATATTTAGTCAAAGAAGGAGATTATATATTAGTTGAATTGCCAGAACCTAAAAGACTAGAAATAGTTCCTGAGAATATACCACTTGATATTGTTTATGAAGATGAAGATATTGCAGTCATTAATAAACCTCAAGGAATGGTAGTTCATCCAGCGCCTGGAAATTACTCGGGTACTCTAGTAAATGCTCTTTTATACCATTTTGATAATTTATCTACTATAAATGGGATTATAAGACCGGGTATAGTACATAGAATAGACAAGGATACATCGGGATTACTTGTAATTGCTAAAAATGATTTTACACATAGAATACTTTCTGAAGAGCTAAAAAAGCACAATATTGTTAGAATTTATATTGCATTAGTTCATGGGAATATTAAAGAAGATAAAGGTACTATAAATGAACCCATAGGGAGACATCCGATTGATAGAAAAAAAATGGCTGTTACAGCAAAGAATAGCAAGGAAGCAATAACTCATTTCGAAGTATTGGAAAGATTTGGAGATTATACATTAGTTAAAGCCCAATTGGAAACAGGTAGAACACATCAAATAAGAGTTCACATGGCATATATAAATCATCCTGTAGTTGGAGATTTTGTATATTCAAAGTACAAAAATAAGTTTGATTTGCAAGGTCAATTGCTTCATGCAAAGAAATTAGAGCTCATACATCCAAGAACACAAGAATATATGAGATTTGAGTCAAATTTGCCAGATTATTTTGTTAAAGTTCTTGATATTTTAAAAAACAATAAGTAGGGGTGAAGGTATTGAAAACTAAGGCTGTTATTTTAGATGAAAAAGCTATTGAAAGAGCGATTACGAGAATAGCTAATGAAATATTGGAAAGAAATAAAGGAACTGAAAATTTGATATTAGTGGGAATAAAGACTAGAGGAGTTCCTTTTGCAGAAAGGATTTCAAAAAAAATATTCGAAATTGAAGGAATAAGGATACCTGTTGTGACATTGGATATAACATTGTATAGAGATGATTTAACAGAGCTAGGCTCGAATCCTATAATCAATAACGATTATTTCAATATAGATATAAACAATAAAATAGTAGTTCTTGTTGATGATGTAATATTTACAGGACGAACGGTTAGAGCTGCATTAGATGCAATTGTAGATAAAGGAAGGCCTCAAAAAGTTCAGTTAGCTGTTTTGATTGATAGAGGTCATAGAGAGTTTCCTATAAGGCCAGATTATGTTGGGAAGAATGTTCCTACATCAAAGAATGAAATAGTCAGCGTGCAATTTGAGGAAATAGACGAAATGAATCAAGTAATAATAAATGAAAAAAGGTAGAAGACTAGTCTTCTACCTTTTTTATCGTGAAAATTTCTTGTTTGCTAGGACTTACATAGATAGTATTGTTATTTTCATATATTACCATTCCTGGCTTTGAACCTTTTGGTTTTTTTACATTTTTTTTATAAGTATAATCAACAGGAACATTTTGTGAGTTTCTTCCTTTACTATAAAAAGCAGCTAATAATGCAGCTTCATATAAAGTAGTATCAGGTACTTTTTTGTGTTCTGTTTTTATTATTACATGGCTTCCAGGTATATTTTTTGTATGAAACCATAAGTCTTCTTTGTCTGCAAACTTTAATGTTAGATAATCATTTTGTTTATTGTTCTTACCTACATATATATGAAAATTGTCAGAAGATAAGAAGTGATGCGGCTTAGATATTTTATTGCTACTTTTCTTTTTGTTTTTGTACGAATTTTTTATATATCCTTCATTTATCAGTTCATCTTTTATTTCTTCTAATTCTTCAATTTCCGTGCAATTTTCAATAGATATTAAGATATTTTCCAAATAATCAATTTCTTCTTGTGTTTGAGGTATTTGACTTTCTAGAAGTTTAGAAGCGTTTTTTAATTTGGCATATTTTTTATAATAATATTGAGCATTTTCTGAAGGCGATAATTTGACATCTAATGGAACTGAAATCTCTTCCATATTTTCGCTGTAAAAGTTTTCTAATTGGATGTTATTCATTCCTTTTGATATTTTGTATATATTTGCAGAAATTAAATCTCCATAAATTTTATATTTTTCTCTTTTTTTTGCTTCTAATAATTCTTCTTTTTGTTTTGCTAATTTATTTATGGACCTATCTAGTTTTACTTGTATTGATTTTTTAATGGAAAGTGATTTTTGGCTTATTCTATCTAATATATCTTTTTCTAGATAGTATTTATCTAGAATAAAACTCATAGATTCATTGTGCTCTATATTCATGTCACTATATTGGGATATATTCATTGAATGAAAATCAATTATTTCATTTCTTTCACTGTGAAAAATAATATTTGGCGAAAAATTTTTGAATTTGATATCTTCCATTAATTCTTTAAGAGATTTGAAAAGTAGTTCTTTTTCGTTTATATCCAAATATTCCATAGATTTTCTTTCATCTATATGAGCTCGATAGCATATTTCTCTACTTATGAGTGGACTTAATCCAATAAAATTGGTATATAAAAATTTAAATATTTGAGTATTTTTATTTTCTTTATCATATATTTTGATAAAAGTATCAAAGTTAATATCGATAGGATTTACTTTATCATTTGAAGGAGGAAATTCATATTTTAGTCCAGGTAGTACCTGTCTTACTCTACTCATGTCATAAGGTACTCTTTTTATAGAATCTACTATAGTTCTGGAGAATTTATCTACGAGAATTATATTGCTATGTTTGCCCATTATTTCTATTATTAGTTGTTTTGTATTTATTTCTCCCATTTCGTCGAGGCATTTTATATCAATCATTACTATTCTATCTAATTCATACTGATTTATTTCAGTTATTATGCCATTTGTTAGATGTTTTCTCAATAGCATGCAGAATACAGGTGGTGTATCTGGATTTTTTTTTGAATAGTTGGTTAAATAAATACGAGGATTGTTGCTACTAGCAGAAAGAATAAGTCTATAATTTTTACCTAGGTTATGAATGTGTATAAGAATTTCATCTTTTTCTTGCTGATAGATTTTAGTTATTTTACCACCTACAATGGAAGTTTCTAATTCGTTTATTACAGCTCTTGTTACTATTCCATCAAAAGACATTTGCATTCCTCCAATATTTTTTCTTAAGTTAAGTATAGCATTTAATCCTGAATAAATAAACAAAAACTCTTTTAGGGAAATTTTTTTAATATTTTGTAATAAAACATGGAATAATTCAATCATTAGTAATATAATTGGTAATATAAATTGGCTTGATAATAAATGTGAATGTGATAGAATTTACTAAAATAGCATTGAGAGGATGAAATATATGATAAAAAGCATGACAGGGTTTGGTAGAAGTGAGAATACTGATGGAGTACATAATTTCACTATAGAAGTTAAAACCCTAAACCATAGATACAATGATATAATAATAAAAATGCCTAAACATATAAATTATGTAGAAGAAAATGTAAAAAAAGTTATAAGAGAGAAGATAAATAGGGGAAGAGTTGAAGTATATATATCATTGGAATATGAAGATGATAGAAATATTGATGTAAGAGTAAATGTTCCTTTGGCTAGAGCATATAAAAAAGCTCTAGATGAGATGACAAATGAATTATTTCCTGATGAGAGTGTAAATATTGAACACATAATAAAGATGCCGGATATTGTAAAGGCAGAGAGATTAGAAGATGATGAAAATGAAATTTGGTTGTGTTTAGAAAAAGCTCTAGAAGAAGCTTTAGATAATGTGTTTGAAATGAGAACTCGAGAAGGCTATGAACTTTCTAAGGATATTAGGGAAAGAACTTTAAAAATAAAGAAAATGATAGAATCTATTGAGAAAAGAGCTCCCATAGTTGTGTTGGAGTACAAGGAAAAGTTGAAAGAAAGAGTAGAAGAGCTACTAGATAATGAGTATAAATTAGATGAAAGTAAGCTTGCCAATGAAATTGCTTTTTATGCAGATAAAAGCAGTATTACTGAAGAAATTGTAAGACTTTATAGTCATATAAATCAGCTCCTTGAATGTCTTGATAGTATAGAGCCAGTAGGAAGAAAATTAGATTTTTTGATACAAGAAATGAACAGGGAAATAAATACAATTGGTTCTAAGTCTAGTGATATAGAGATAGGAAAAACTGTAGTGGAAGTAAAGAGTGAACTAGAAAAGGTAAGAGAACAAATTCAAAATGTAGAGTAACAGGAGGGATAAGAAATGAATATTAAACTTATTAATATAGGATTTGGAAATATTGTGTCAGCAAATCGAATAATTGCTATTGTAAGTCCGGAGTCAGCACCTATAAAGAGAATGATCCAAGAAGCTAGAGATAGAGGCATGTTAATAGATGCTACATATGGGCGTAGAACTAGAGCGGTAATTATCACTGATAGTGATCATATTATACTTTCTGCAGTTCAACCAGAAACTGTAGCTCATAGATTGAATAGCAAAGATGCTATGGATATAGATCTAAATTAGAGGGAGGAATAAAATTGGAAGAAGGACTACTAGTTGTAGTATCTGGGCCATCAGGGTGTGGAAAAGGGACAATATGTAAGGAGCTTCTTGGAAGAAATAAAGACATTATCATATCAATTTCTGCTACTACTAGGAAGCCAAGGAATGGAGAAGTTGAGGGAGTTAATTATTTTTTTATTGATAAAGAACAATTTGATGCTATGGTTCAAAATGATGAATTCATTGAATATGCCAATGTTCATGGAAATTTTTATGGTACACCTAAAAAATTTGTTTTAGATAAGTTGAAAAATGGAGAAAATATACTTCTTGAAATTGATGTACAAGGTGCAATCCAAATAAAAAAAATGTATCCAGAAGCGATACTTATATTTATAGTTCCACCTTCTATGGAAGAGTTGAAAAATAGAATTGTTGGAAGAGGGACGGAAAGTGAAAGTGATATTGAGAAAAGATATGAAAATGCTTTTAAAGAATTGGAATATATAAAAGAATATGAGTATATGGTTATAAATGATGAAGTCATAGCTGCTGTCGAAAAGATTGAATCGATTATAATGGCAGAAAAATGTAAAACTATAAGACAAAAAGAATTAATAAAAAAAATATTAGCATAGGAGGTTTTTTACATGTATCCTTCAGTTAATGAATTAACTAAAAAAGCAGATAGTAGATATACATTAGTCATGCTTGCTTCAAAGAGGGCTAGACAGTTGGTCGATGGTGCAAAACCATATATAGACACAGATTTAAACAAACCTGTAAGCATTGCTATTGAAGAAATAAGACAGGGCAAAATAACATATAGAAGACCTGATATAAAAGGACTTAAGTAGGTGATGTGAAATGTTGTTAGAAGGAAAGAATATATTAGTTTGTGTAAGTGGAGGAATAGCAGCGTATAAAGTAGTAGATGTGGTAAGTAGATTAAAAAAGTTAAATGCAAATGTAAATGTAATAATGACCAAATCAGCCACAAATTTTGTTGCTCCATTGACATTTCAAACTTTGTCTCAAAACTTTGTGAATGTAGATATGTTTGAAGAACCAAAAACTTGGGAAGTTGAACATATTTCTTTAGCAGAAAAGGCAGATTTGGTTTTAATAGCACCTGCTACTGCCAATGTAATAGGGAAAATTGCAAATGGAATAGCAGATGATATGTTGACTACAGTAGTTATGGCAACAAAGGCTAAAGTTATATTTGCTCCTTCAATGAATACCCATATGTATATGAATCCTATTGTAAAAGAGAATATGGAGAAGTTAAAGGCTTATGGATATGAGTTTATAAATGCTAATGTAGGATTACTTGCTTGTGGAACTTATGGAGAAGGTAGGATGGCTGAGCCAGCAGAGATAGTTGAATATCTGAAAAATTCTTTTTATGATAAAGATTTAAAGGGCAAAAAAATCGTTATAACTGCTGGACCAACTATAGAACCTCTTGATCCTGTAAGATATATGACGAATTTTTCAAGTGGGAAAATGGGATATGCTCTTGCTAAAATGGCTAAAAATAGAGGTGGTGATGTGGTTTTGATCACTGGTCCTACTAATCTTTGTCCACCTAGCGGAGTAAAAGTAGTCAATATAAATACAACAAGAGAAATGCTTAATGCTATTGAAAAAGAATTTGATGATTGCCATGTTTTAATTAAAGCTGCAGCTCCATTGGATTATAGACCTGAAACTGTCAGTGATAAAAAGATAAAGAAAGGCGAAGAAGCTTTAGAGTTGAGATTTGTAAGAAATCCAGATATAGCTATGCATTTCGGAAAGATAAAAGGTGAAAAAATAATGGTAGGGTTTGCAGCAGAAACAAACAATTTAATAGAATATGCTAAAGAAAAAATGGCAAAAAAGAATTTTGATTTTATAGTAGCAAATGATGTATCTAAAGAAGGTGCTGGCTTTAGAACAAATACCAATATTGTCAATATAATCGATAAAAGTGGTAAAGTTTTTGAGTACCCATTGATGAGCAAAGATGAGCTGGCAAATATTATTTTAGATAAGGTCGTAGAACTTTTGAACTAAAAGCTAGATAAGGCTCAATCTAGCTTTTAGTTTTTAATAATGAAAAGGATTGGTAATAATGAATAAATTTATTGCTCAAGTTATTGTGGACAACAAAACTTCAAATACGGACAAACCATATACTTATTTGATAAAAGAAGAAATGCTGGAGGATCTGAGAGAAGGAATGAGAGTTGTAGTCCCTTTTGGCATGGGAAATCGACTCATTAAAGGAATTGTAATAAATATAGAAGAATATACAAAAGAGTCTACTAAATTGAAATATATTGAAGACGTACTTGATGATAAGCCTATTATTTCTAAAGAGATGATAGATTTAAGTTTTTGGATGAGGGATTATTATTTATCATCATATTTAGATGCATTTCGTCTTGTGTTGCCACCTGGAAATATTAAAGAAATAAATACCTATATAAGTCTTGAGGATGGATGGAAAGAAAATATAGATGAGTTAGGATCAAAAGAAAGTGAAATTCTCAGTATACTAAGCCAAAATGATGGAATTAGCTTTGAAAATTTAAAAAAGTTAATTAAAGATAAAAATTTGAGGAAAAAAATCATTTTATTAGAAAAAAAAGGTTTTATAAGAACTAGATTGGAAATAGATACTAAAATCAAGAAAAAGTATGAAAAATATGTTCATCTGTGCAATAGAGAAGTTTTGCTTGATGAACTACTTTTAGATATAGACAAAAGAGCTAATAAGCAAATTCAGATTTTAGAATTTCTATATGATATAGATGAAATTTCGATGAAGGAACTTTTAAAAAGAACTGATACTTCGTTAAGTGTTGTGAAAACATTAGAGAAAAAAGGAAAAGTAGTGATTTATGAAAAGGAAGTTTTAAGAGATCCTATTCCTGATGATATTTGCAAGTATAACAAGCATGAGCTTACGGGAAAACAAAGATATTGTGTTGAAACTATTTATGGGGATATAAAGAATGGAAAATGCAATAAGTTTTTAATTCATGGTGTTACTGGTAGTGGGAAAACAGAAGTTTATTTGCAATTGATTGAAAAAATAATTGCAAGTGGAAAACAAGCAATAGTATTGGTTCCAGAAATATCTTTAACGCCTCAAACGGTTGAAAGATTTGTGGGAAGATTTGGAGATAATGTAGCAGTGTTACATAGTAAACTTTCTAATGGAGAAAGATTTGATGAATGGAGAAGAATAAAAGAAGGTAAAGTTAAGATTGCAGTTGGAGCTAGAAGTGCTGTGTTTGCGCCTTTTAACAATTTAGGTATTATTATAATAGATGAGGAACATGAAAATAGCTATAAGTCCAGTATGAATCCTAAATATAATGCCATTGAAGTTGCAGAAAAGAGATGTGAAATTGAAGGTGCTTCTTTAGTTTTGGGGACAGCTACTCCTTCTGTGGAAACTTACTATAGAACTAAATCAAGTGAAATAAAGCTTTTAACTTTAGATGAAAGAATAAATAATAAAAATCTACCCACTATGAGTATAATAGATATGAGGGAAGAACTAGATAAAGGGAACAAATCAATATTAAGTGTGGAATTATATAAGGCAATAGAGGAAAATTTAAAGGACAAAAAGCAAATAATATTGTTTTTAAATAGAAGAGGATACTCAACATTTGTATCTTGTAGGAAATGTGGCTATGTTGTTAAATGCGATAATTGTGATGTTTCTATGACTTATCATTTTAAAGAAAACAAATTAAAATGTCATTATTGTGGAATGAGTTTGAAACCTCCTGAAATTTGTCCTGAGTGTGGGAGCAAGTATATAAAGTATTTTGGGATTGGCACTGAAAAAATTGAGGAGACTATAAAAAGCTATTTTCCTCAAGCTAGAGTGGCGAGAATGGATTTAGATACCACTTCTAAAAAGGGCAGTCATATTAAAATACTAAATAGGATGAAAAAAGGAGAAATTGACATTTTAATTGGTACTCAGATGATAACTAAGGGTTTGGATTTTCCATTGGTTACATTAGTAGGAATTATAGCCGCTGATACTAGCTTGAATTTACCTGATTTTAGATCAGCAGAAAGAACATTTCAACTTTTAACTCAAGTAGGTGGTCGAGCAGGAAGAGGAGATTTTGAGGGAAGGGTTATAGTTCAAACATATAATCCAAGCCATTTTAGTATACAAATGGCTAAAAACTATAAATATAATGAATTTTATGAAACTGAAATAATGATGAGAAAAGAGTTTAACTATCCACCTTTTATTGATATATTAAATATAGTTATATATGGTCCAGAAGAGGAAAAAGTTATAAATTCTACTAAAGAGCTGTATAGTGATATTTTAAACCAATTAGAAAAAGAATCTAGATATGATTTAGTAAAAAATATATTTGGCCCAAATCCTGCACCATTGGAAAAACTCAAAAATAATTATAGATGGCAAATACTTTTTAAATGCAATAAAAGTGATCTAGATATGTTAAAAGGCATTATAAAAAGGGTATGTATAGACAACAGTGAAAGTAAGCATTATAAAGGTGTAAAATTTAATATAGATGTAAATCCAAATTCTATATTGTAGGGGGAATAAAATATGGCAATAAGACAAATAAGGTACTTAGAAGATCCTATACTGAGGAAAAAATCAAGAGAAATAACTGATATAAATGATAGGATAAAAACTTTATTAGATGATATGGCTGAAACTATGTACAAAAGTGAAGGTGTAGGTTTAGCTGCACCTCAAGTAGGAATTTTAAGAAAAGCTGTAGTCATAGATGTAGGTGAAGGACTATTGAAATTAGTTAATCCAGAGATACTTGAAACTGAAGGAGAAAATATAGATTTCGAAGGATGCTTAAGTATACCTGGAAGTTCAGGCAAGGTAATAAGACCTGAAAAAGTTAAAGTTAAATATTTTGATATAGATGGAAATGAAAAGATAATTGAAGGAACTGGCCTTTTAGCAAGAGCTCTTTGTCATGAAATAGATCATTTAGATGGAATACTTTTTATTGATAAAATGATAAAAGAAGAGTAGGAGTGTTTGAGATGAATATAGTATATATGGGAACGCCTGATTTTGCTGTATATCCGTTGGAAGCATTATTTAATGTAGGTTTTAATATCCCATTGGTTATTTCTCAAGAGGATAAACCGAAGGGGAGAGGTAAAAAACTATTGCCTACTCCAGTAAAGGAAAAAGCTCAAGGATTGAATTTAAATGTATATCAACCTAAAAAAATAAATTGTGAAGAATGCGTTCAAATAATAAAGAACGCAAATCCAGATTTTATAGTTGTGGCAGCTTATGGACAAATTCTTAAAAGCGAGATACTTTCAATACCTAAATATGGTTGCATAAATATACATGCTTCATTGTTGCCTAAATATAGAGGTGCAGCTCCGATAAATTGGGCAATAATAAATGGTGAAGCTGAAACAGGAATAACTATAATGAAAATGGAAGAAGGATTAGATTGTGGAGATATTCTTTTACAGAAAAGCATACCAATAACTGAAACCGATGATTCCATAACAATTCATGATAAACTTTCAAGACTTGGTGGGGAACTCATTGTTGAAGGATTGATTGGGATAGTAGATGAAAAAATAGTAGCCATTAAACAAGACCATTCAAAGTCCACATATGCACCTATGTTAGATAAAAAAATGGGTAAAATTAATTGGAATGAATCAGGTAAGAATATAAGAAATCTTGTTAGAGGCCTAAAACCTTGGCCTTTTGCTTATACATTTTATAATGGATTAAACATTAAAATCCATGAAGTCAGTATAATTGATAAATACAAAGATGGAGAAAATGGTGAAATAGTTAAAGTTTCTAATGAAGGT
Source organism: Bacillota bacterium (assembly GCA_029779375.1). Lineage (GTDB taxonomy): Bacteria > Bacillota > Clostridia > Tissierellales > Sporanaerobacteraceae > Sporanaerobacter. The sequence continues at coordinate 10,911 of JAKPAR010000368.1, forward strand.
GTATTTGTGAACTGTAGTGACTCAACTATTGTGATTGAGGAATTACAATTTCCTGGTAAAAAGAAATTAAGGGTTGAAGAATATATTAGAGGAAATACTATTGAAGAAGGTACAATACTTAAATAGTATTTTATATAAATAGCCTGTGAAGGAGGTTTTTCATATGTATGGTGGATATTATTATGGTGGATCGGGAACTTATTTGTATTTGCTCATTCCAGCATTAATATTGTCTTTATATGCACAAGCTAAAGTAAACAATACTTTTAGTAAATATCTTAGAGTGCCTAGTTATTCAGGATATACGGGTAGAGAAGTTGCTAGAATGATATTAGATCGAAATGGTCTATATGATGTAAGAATAGAACAAGCTGGAGGACAACTTACAGATCACTATGATCCTAGAACTAAAGTTATTAGATTATCTTATGATGTATATAATGGAACTTCAATAGCTGCATTAAGTGTAGCTGCTCATGAGGTAGGTCATGCTATTCAGCATGGAGAAGGTTATTTTCCATTAATATTGAGAAACAACATTGCACCTATTGCTAGTATTGGGGCACGATTTGTATGGATTTTTATTTTTCTAGGCTTTGTAATAAGCCCATTATTGCTAGAAGTAGGGATACTGTTGTATTTAGGTATAGTTCTTTTTCAAGTTGTTACATTGCCGGTGGAATTTAATGCAAGCAATCGGGCTTTGGTACAATTAGAATCTGGAATTGTGTCTGCAAATGAAATAGGTCCTGCAAAAAAAGTTCTAAAGGCAGCTGCATTGACTTATGTAGCAGCAACATTGGTAGCAATAGGTCAGCTTTTAAGACTTATTTCATTATCAAATAGAAGAGATTAAAGGGGGATTTGCCCCCTTATTTTTTTGTTATATTTGTGTATAATGTTTTTGGAGGGAATGAAATGACAAGAAATGCTAGAGAAGTTGCTTTAAATATATTAGTAGAAATAGATGAAAAAGGTGCATATTCGAATATTGCTTTAAATAAAATTGGAAGAGAAAAATTGAGTAAATTAGATGAAAATTTTGTTAGAGAATTGGTATATGGTGTATTAGAAAATAGATTGTATTTAGATTGGGTAATAAAAAAATTTTCAAAGGTTAAATTAAAAAAAATTGAGCCAATTGTATTAGAAATATTGAGAATTGGGGTATATCAAATTGCACTTATGGATAAAATTCCAGATAGTGCAGCGGTTAATGAATCTGTTAAATTAGCAAAAAAATATTCTCATAGTGGTTCTGTGAAGTACGTAAATGGTTTACTTAGGAATGTATCTAGAAATAAAAATATCTTTAGAGAAATAGATTTAGAAGATAAAAAAGAATATTTAAAGATAAAATATTCACACCCAGAATGGATGATAAATAGATGGCTAGAGGAATTCGGAGAAGAATTTACGGAGGATTTATGTAAAGCCAACAATACTAGACCTAAATTAAATATAAGAGTCAATACATTGAAAATAAAAAGAGAAGAATTAAAATCTCTCCTAGAGAGCAAGGGCTATATTGTTTCTAATACTAAATATGCTAGCGATGGATTAATAATAGAAAATCCACAAGGGGTTATAGATACTGAAGAGTTCAGAAATGGTTTTTTTATTGTGCAAGATGAGAGTAGTATGCTTGTATCTCAAATTTTAGATCCCAAAGAAGGTAGTTTGGTTTTGGATTTGTGTAGTGCTCCAGGAGGTAAAACTACTCATATTGCTCAAAAAATGAATAACAATGGGGAAATTTTAGCTAGAGATATTTATGAACATAAACTAAAATTAGTTCAGGAAAACTCAAATAGACTTGGAATAGATATTATTAAGACAGAAAAATTTGATTCTATGAAATTAGATGAAAATTTAATTGATAAAGTGGACTATGTACTTATAGATGCACCATGTACTGGATTGGGAATGTTAAGAAGGAAACCAGAAATAAAATGGAATAGAACAGAAAATGATATTTCAAATATGAGTGATATTCAGTATAAGATATTAAAAAATGCTAGCAAATATTTAAGGTCTGGGGGAATACTGGTTTATAGTACTTGTAGTATAGAAAGAGAAGAAAATATAGATATTATAGGTAGATTTATTAGCGAAAATGATGGCTTTAAATTGATTAGTTTTGAGAATTTATTGGATTCAAAGGAAAGTATGAGTATGGCTAAGAATGGTTATATTGAGCTATTTCCACATATTCATGGTACTGATGGCTTTTTCATAGCCAAACTTTCAAAGAATTATAGATAAATTTTTATTGACTGTGATATAATATTAAATTAAGAAAAAGTTAGGAGGGGTTTTTTGTACTATAAAGATTTAAAGTCTTTTTCCTTAGATGAAATGAAATCAATATTTGTTGAAATGGGAGAAAAGGAATATAGAGCGATACAAACTTTTAAATTTATACACCAAAACATGGCAAATTCTATAGATGATATAACTGTCTTATCTAAAGGTCTTAGGGACAAGCTGAATAAAAATTTCAATATAAGTTGTACTTCTATTGCTGAAAGATATGATTCAAATATTGACAATACAAAAAAATATTTGTTTCAATTGGAGGATGGCAATATAATTGAAAGTGTTGTCATGGAATATAGACATGGAACAACTGCCTGCATATCAACTCAAGTAGGATGTAAGATGGGATGTGCCTTTTGTGCTTCTACAAAAGGCGGACTTATAAGAAATTTAAGCTCTGGAGAAATACTTAGTCAAGTATATAATATACAGAATGATTTAGATATAAAATTAAGCAATATTGTTTTAATGGGAAGCGGTGAACCTTTAGATAATTATGAAAATGTAATTAAATTTTTAAGCATATTGCATGATGAAAATGGTCAAAATTTCAGCTATAGAAATATTACATTGTCTACTTGTGGGTTAGTGCCTAAGATATACAAATTGGCAGAAGAAGAGTTGCCAATTACATTATCTATTTCTCTTCATTCACCTTTTAATGAAGAAAGGAAAAAAATAATGCCTATAGCAAGAGTTTATTCATTAGATGAACTTCTAGATGCCTGTAGATATTATATAGATAAGAACAATAGAAGGATAACTTTTGAATATACTTTAATTAAAGGAATAAATGATAGAAAAGAGGATTTAAACGAATTAAGTAGAATACTAAAAGGACTTCTTTGCCATATAAATTTGATTTCCTTAAATCCAATTGAAGAATTTGCTAAAGACAAGGTTAACAAAAATACTATAGAAATGTTCAAAAGAGAATTATCTAAAAATGGGATTCCAGTAACTATAAGAAGAGAAATGGGGTCAGATATAAATGCTGCCTGTGGACAATTGAGGAGAAAATATATAAGTAAAGGAGATCATGTTTAGGATCAATTTATTTAGTGAGGTGATGGTATGCAAATAGGTGTTTGTTCAGACATAGGGAAAACTAGGGAAAATAATCAAGATTCTTATTTTTATTCGCAGAGAAGGGATTTTCCATTGTTTATAGTAGCAGATGGGATGGGAGGTCATAAAGCTGGTGAAATAGCTAGTTGTATGGCGGTAGAAATAGTTAGAGATTTTTTTCTTGATAAAAGGAAGCAAAATTTATTAGACAATGAAGAAAATCTAATATCTTTTATTAAGGAGTCTATCTATGAAGCAAATGAGAAAATATATAAGAGAGCTATAAGCAATGAACAATTCAATGGAATGGGTACAACATTGACTATGGCATATTTTTTAAATGATAAAATTTTCATTGGGCACGTTGGTGATAGTCGAGCTTATTTAATTAGAGACAATGAACTTTTGCAATTAACAGATGACCATTCTCTTGTAGCAGAGTTAGTCAAGAAGGGTAGTATAAGTAAAGAAGAGGCTCAATATCATCCACAGAGAAATATTATAACTAGAGCAGTAGGGACAAGTGAAGAAATAGATATTGATATTAAGTTTGTGAAAATAAAAAATAATGATATAGTTTTAATGTGTACTGATGGATTAACTAGTATGATTAAAGAAGATGAGATCAAAAACTTATTATTATCTGAAGACAATATGCAACAGCTATGCAATAATCTAATAAAAAGAGCTAACGATTTGGGTGGACTGGATAATATAACAGCAATAGTTATTAAAATTGTATGAATTGGGGTGATGAAATGATCGGAAAAGTTTTAGGTGGACGTTATGAAATAATTGAAAAAATTGGTGGCGGAGGAATGGCTGTAGTATATAAGGCTAGATGTAGATTGCTTAATAGATACGTTGCCATAAAAGTATTAAGGGAGGAGTTTATAAATGATGAAGAATTTATAAATAAGTTTAGACGGGAATCTCAAGCTGCTGCCAGTTTATCACATCCTAATATTGTGAGTATTTATGATGTTGGCATGGAAGATGATATTTATTATATTGTTATGGAATATATAGATGGAAGAACTTTAAAGGAAGTTATTGATGAAAATGGAAAATTGACTGCTAAAGAAACAATAGACTATTCAATCCAAATTGCAGAAGCATTGGAACATGCACATAGAAACCATATAGTCCATAGAGATATAAAACCTCACAATATTATGGTTACACAAGATGGTAGAATTAAAGTTACTGATTTTGGCATTGCAAGGGCTGCTAATGCGAGTACTATGACTAATACTTCTACTGTAATTGGTTCTGTACACTATTTTTCTCCAGAACAAGCTAGAGGGAGATTTACAGATGAAAAATCTGATATTTATTCTCTTGGAATAGTGATGTATGAAATGATAACTGGGAAAGTACCATTTGAAGGTGAAAGTCCTATATCAGTGGCACTAAAACATGTACAAGAAGAAATTGTACCACCTACGACAATTGATAGTAGTGTGCCTAAAAATATTGAACATATAATAATGAAATGCGTTAGGAAAAATCAAAATGAAAGATATCAAAATGCTAGCGAACTCTTAAAAGATTTGAGAAAAGTAAAATATTCTAAGGAAGATATGAATTTTGTAGATGACACAAATACACTTGATTCTACTACTAGGATTATACCTATAGTTAAAGATGAAGGAGAAAATGAAGAAATGAGAACTAGACCAAAGAAAAAGAAAGCCAATAAAAGTAACAACAATGGAGGAAAAAAGGCAGTTTTTTGGGCAGTATTTCTAGCTTTTTTATTGGCAACGGGGTTATTTTTTGGAATTTATAAATTTAAAGATGTTTTTTCATCAAATGAGATAACAGTTCCAAACATTGTAGGATGGGATGTGGATAAAGCTAGAGAAGAAATTGAAGGAATGGGTCTTAAATTTGAGATAGAAGATACAGTATATAATAGCGAATTTGAAGAAAATAAGATTGTTTATCAAAGTGAAGAACCAGGTACAGTTGTTAAGAAGAATTATCCAATTAAAGTGAAGGTAAGTAAAGGTGGAAAACTAGCTAAAGTTCCAAATTTGATAAATAAAGATATCAATGAAGCTAGCTTATTGTTAAAAGAAAGAAATTTAGATGAAGATGTTGAATTTAGAAATGATGACAAAATTCCTAGGAATATAGTTATAAGTCAAGATCCTGAGCCTTATGAAGAAGTAAAAGAAGGAACCAAAGTGAAATTAGTTGTGAGTCAGGGTCCAGAAAAGAAAATGACTATTATGCCTAAATTAGTTGGAATGAATGAAACTGAAGCTAAAAGGGCAATAGTAGCAAATAGACTGGTATTAGGCAAAGTTGAGCCTCAATTTAATGATGAAGTTCCAAAAGGTATAGTTATATGGCAAAGCTATGAAAGTGGAACAGAATTAGAAGAAAATACTGTAGTTGATATATATATAAGCGATGGACCAGAAAAGAAAAAAGAAGAAGAAAAGAATAATGAAAATCAAAACGAAGAAATACCTATGAATCTTAATGTCAGCCTTCCTCAAGACAGGAGTCAAACAGAAGTTAAGGTATTTAGAATACAAGATGGTGTGACTGAACAAGTATATAATCAAGTGCATAATGTAACTGAAGAAACTTTAGTTATTCCTGTTAGAGGAAAGCCAAATGCAAAGTTTGATGTATATTTTGATGGCAATTATGGTGGTACTTATGGCAAACAATAAAATCGGGAGGAATATATGTTAGAAGGAATTATCGTTAAAGGTATTGGCGGCTTT
>JAKPAR010000391.1 GCA_029779375.1 Bacillota bacterium
AGGTGTTCTATTTTATATGATGTATTATTTTATTTTTTATTGCTTCATCAATGAGCTTCTCAATATCTAAACTTTCTTCAGCTTCTAAGATTTCTTTTAGCTTAGGTCTTGTCAATGGATGTTTAGGTAAGAATACTGTACAGCAATCCTCAAATGGTAAAATTGAAGTTTCATAAGTTTCTATATCTATTGCCATTTTTACAATATCCGTTTTATCAAATCCTATTAGAGGCCTAAAAATAGTCATATTTACTGCTTTTTCTATTACATTTATACTATCGATAGTCTGGCTTGCTACTTGTCCTAAGTTCTCACCTGTTATCAAACAGTCATACATGTTTTCTTGTGCTATTCTTTCACCTATTCTCATCATAAATCGTCTAGAAAGAATAGTCATTTGGTCTTCAGGGCAATTCTCGTTTATTGCCTTTTGAATATTTAATAAGTTAATACTATATACTTTAAGGGGTCCGGTATATATAGATAGTTCTTCTGCTAATTTTAGAACTTTTTCCTCTGCCCTTTGAGAAGTAAAAGGATATGAATGAAAATGTAGACAATCAATCTCAACTCCGCGTTTTGCCATCATGTATCCAGCTACAGGACTATCAATTCCACCAGATAAAAGTAATAACCCTTTCCCATTAGTGCCAATGGGAAGCCCTCCCCTAGACTTGAACTTGTCGATATAAATATAAGCATTCTCCTTTATGTCAATATATACGTTTATCTTGGGCGAAACAACATCTACTTTTACATTATCAATTTCATCTAAAATAGCTGCTCCCACAATTCTAGACACTTCAGGTGATATCAATGGATATCTCTTATCAGACCTTGTTGTGTTAACTTTAAAAGTAACTATTTCTTCTTCATTGATCTTTTCATTTAACAACTTTATACTTGCTTTTTTTATATCTTCTAGATCAGTAGAAGTTCTAATACAAGGGCTGACATAGATTATTCCAAATATCTTTGTTAATCTATTAATTACTGTTTGTTCTACACTTTCGAGTCCCTCTATATATATTTTACCTTGTTCTTTATATATTGAATAATCGCCTAATCCTTTTAGAGCTCTTTTAATATTGTCTATTAATTTGTTCTCAAAGTACTTCCTATTCAAACCTTTTAAAACAATTTCTCCTAAACTAACGCTTATTACTTTATCCAATTTCTCATCTCCTTGTTATTTTTCGTATGTCTTTTACAAACTTATTTATTTTTTCTAATGCAAAGTCTATATCATCATATATATTTTCATAAGAAAAGCATAATCTTATTGTCCCTTCTATGAAATTATCATTTAGCCCTATGGCTTTTAAAACGTGACTCTTCTTATTTGATTTAGAAGAGCAAGCTGACCCGGTAGATATATATATATCTTCATCTTCTAACATATGGAGTAAGACTTCTCCTCTGACATCTTTAAAAGAAACACTAAGTATATAACTTGAACCAGTTTCATCAAGTGGAGAATTAATCTT
>JAKPAR010000393.1 GCA_029779375.1 Bacillota bacterium
ATTTTAATTTGATTGTCCGTTGATTTCTTTCATGTTTTGCTAGTGGGAGAATCAAGGTACATATAAATTAACGAAAATTATTTTAGAAGGAGGAGTTTTTAATGAAAAAAAGAATTGCAATTTTATTGATTTTTACATTAATTGCATCTACAATTTTATCTGGCTGTGGGAAAAAGGCTACTCCAGCTAAAACAGAGGGCAATGATGTAGAAAATGGAACAGAAGAAGCGGTAAAAGTAGGCTTAGTAGTAGCTGGTGGTTTGGGAGACCGTTCTTTCTATGATTCATCCCATGAAGGAGTAGAAAAAGCTAAGGAAGATTTAGGTATTGAATACAAGGTGTATGAATGTAGAAATGACCCATCTCTATACAATGATCAATTGGTACAAGCTTCTCAATATGCTTCTATAGTAGCAGTAGTAGGATTTGAATTTTATGATGTAGTACAAGAAATAGCAAAAGAATTCCCAGATGTTCATTATATATATGTAGATAATGAAATAGAGGGAATTGACAATTTAATAACTATTAGCTATGCAGAAAATGAAGGTTCTTTCTTAGCGGGAGCATTGGCTGCTATGCTTACAGAAAGCAATATTATAGGTATGGTTGGAGGGATGGATTTACCAGTAATTAGAAATTTTCAAGCTGGTTATGAAGCAGGTGCTAAATATATAAATCCAGACATAACAGTAGAAACTATTTTTGCTGAAGATTTTGAAGACCCTGCAAAAGGTAAAGAAAGTGCTACTGCTCTTTATTCAAGAGGTGCAGATATAGTATTTCAAGTAGCAGGAAAGACTGGGGAAGGAGTTTTTGAGGCTGCTGAAGAACAAGGAAAATATGCTATAGGTGTAGATACAGACCAAAGACATATTAATCCAGATGTCATAGTAGCAAGTATGGTTAAAAAAGTTGGATTTTCCATATATGAAACCATAGGAAAAATTCAAAAAGGTGAAATAGAACCAGGAAAAGTTATTCATTATGGATTGGAACAAAATGGTGTTGAATTGGGCTATGGTACAGAGGATATGAAACAATTTGTAACAGATGAAATGAAAGCTCAATTAGATGAGATTAAAGATAAAATCATTAGTGGAGAAATAGAAGTGCCAGAAGCAAAATAATTTTTAAAATGGAGAAGTAGAAGTCTACTTCTCCATTTTAAAGAATTTACAATGCAAAGAGGTGAGTATTAATGGCTGAAAAGTTAATTGAATTGAGAAATATTTCTAAGCGGTTTCCGGGAGTGTTAGCTAATGACAATGTAAGTCTTGATATAGAAAAAGGTGAAATCCACGCTATTATAGGTGAAAATGGAGCAGGAAAATCTACTTTAATGAATATCATATATGGTCTTTATGAACCAACACAAGGAGAGATTTTGTTTAAAGGAAAACCCACCCAAATCAAGAGTCCACTAGATGCTATTGGACTTGGAATAGGTATGGTTCATCAACATTTTATGCTCGTGCCTTCTTTTACCGTAGCTGAAAATATAGTATTGGGAAATGAACCTAAACACAAGAAATTATTTATAGACTATAAAAAGGCAGTGGCTATAACAGAGGAATTATCTGAAACTTATGGATTGAAAGTAGATCCCCATGAAAAGGTAGAGTCTTTATCTGTAGGGATTCAGCAGCGAATTGAAATATTGAAGGTATTATATAAAGGGGCAGATGTACTTATATTGGACGAGCCTACAGCAGTTCTTACTCCGCAAGAAACAGAAGAATTGTTTGAGGTCATCAGAAAATTGGTCAATGATTTGGGGAAAACTGTAATCATAATAACACATAAACTTCAAGAAGTATTGGCTATATCTGATAGAGTAAGTGTAATGCGTCAAGGGAAAATGATAGGTACATTACAAACTAAGGATGCCAATGAGCAAATACTAGCTGAAATGATGGTAGGTAGAGAAGTTTTGTTTGATGAGCTTTATAAAAAAGAATCCTCTAAAAAAGAAGTTTTGTCTGTAAAAGGAATAAAAGCTAGAGATAATAGAGGACTTGTTGCATTAAATGGAGTATCTTTTAATCTTAAAGCTGGTGAGATATTAGGTATAGCTGGAGTAGAGGGAAATGGTCAATCTGAATTAGTCGAAGTTTTGACAGGCCTTAGGGAAATGGAAGAAGGAGAATTTATAGTAAATGGAGTAGAGGCTTTTAACAAAAGTCCAAATGAGATTAGAAAACTAGGTATAGCTCATGTGCCTGAAGATAGATTAGCAACAGGATTGTCAAAAGACGCCAGTATATGGGAAAATCTCTTAATGGGCATTCAACATGAAGAGCCTTATGCAATCAAGGGAGTTCACATAAACAAGAAAAAGGTAAAGGAAAGAACGGATAGATTAATAGATGAGTTTGATATTAGGACACCGTCTGGAGATTTACCTGTAGGAAAATTGTCTGGTGGAAATATGCAAAAAGTGGTTATCGCCAGAGAGTTTTCTTTCAATACTCCAATACTTATAATTGCCCAGCCAACTAGAGGAGTAGATGTTGGAGCTATTGAATTTATTCACAGTCAAATAATTGAAAAAAGAAATAAAGGTGCAGCAATATTGCTGGTTTCTGCTGAATTAGATGAAATATTTAGATTATCCGATAGAATCATCACTATATATGAGGGCAAAATTACAGGAGAGTTTTTAAATGGTGAAATAACTAAACAAGAAATAGGTCTTTATATGACTGGTAAACATACAGAGAAGGCGGAAGGAGGGGAAAAGGTTGAATAAGAAATTTCTCAAGAGGGATTTAGAATATATATTGTCCTTGTTTCTTTCTATATTGGTTTCGTTACTTATTGGGGCATTTATTATGATTGCCAATGGTAGAAGCCCATTGCTTGGATACGGAGCTCTTTTAAAAGGGGCATTTGGTTCTAAATATAATATAGCTACTACTCTTGCAAAGACTGTGCCCTTAGTATTAACAGGTCTTGCTACAGCAATATCTTTTAGTAGTGGAATATATAATATTGGGGGAGAAGGACAACTCTATTTAGGGGCCTTTGCTGCAGCTTATGTAGGTATTACCTTTACAGCATTGCCAAAGGGTATTGGTATTCTTTTAGCTATTGTTGCAGGAGCAGTAGTTGGGGGATTGTATGCTTATCTTCCTGCAATATTGAAAGTTAAATATAAAATAGATGAAGTAATCACGACTATAATGCTAAATTCTGTGGCAGTCCTTTTTACATCTTATTTAGTAAATTATCCTTTTGCTACTACTAAGGGAAAAATGGGTGGAACTGAAATCATTGCAGAAGGATATCATTTAAAAAGATTGATAAAACTATCTACTTTAAATACCAGTATTTTTTTCATGGGATTTATTGCTATAATCATTTATTATCTCATGGAAAAGACTTCGGCAGGCTATGATTATAAAATGGTAGGTCAAAATAGTTTGTTTGCAAGATATGGAGGAATAAACGATAAAAAGCAGATGATAATGGCTATGGTCATATCGGGTGCATTATCTGGTATGGCTGGAGTTTTTGAAGTGTTAGGAGTTCATTATAGATTTTTGCAAAACATATCTCCAGGTTATGCATGGGATGGTATGTTAGCTGCATTGATAGTAAAGAACAACCCTATTGGAGTCATTGTAATGTCAATTTTCCTTGGAGCATTAAAAACAGGTTCTGTTTCTATGGAAAATGCTACTTCCATTCCTTCTGAATTGGTATTAGTTATTCAATCTATAATTATCTTATTTATTGCTGGAGAAGCAGGATTTAAGGAAAAATTCAAGGAATTGAATCTAAAGAGAAAATCTAAACAAAAGGTAGGTGAAAAGAATGCTTAAGCAAGTTTTCAATCTTACTTTGCTTCAACATACTATAAGAACTGCTACTCCTCTTATATTAGCTGCTTTGGGAGGTCTTCTTACAGAGCATGCGGGAATGTTAAATATAGGAATGGAGGGAATGATTCTTCTTGGGGCATTTTTTGGAGTGTTGGGAAGTTTCTTTTTTGGTTCCTCTTTGGCAGGAGTAATATTGGCAGGTTTGGTAGGATTAGTCATAGGTTTATTGTTTGCAGTATTTGTTGTAGATTTAAAATCTGATGAGTTTATTGTAGCAATTGCTATAAATATGTTTGCTAGTGGATTAACTGTATTTCTATTGAGAAGCATATTTGGAGTAAAAGGTGCATTTTCTTCACCAGATATAGTACCACTCCCCAGACTAAAGTTTCCTGGACTTTCGAGTGTTCCATTTTTAAATGCAATACTCAACAACCATTCCATATTTGTATATATTAGTTGGATTTTAGTAGTTTTAATTTACATTTATCTATATAAAACACCTCATGGCATATGGCTAAGAGCTTCAGGAGAATATCCAGAGGCTTTAGAGACGGCTGGAGTTAGCCCTAAAAAGATGAAATATATATCATCTATTGCTTGTGGCGTTCTTTGTGGATTTGCAGGAGCTCATCTTTCTTTAGGCTATTTGACCTTGTTTTCAGAAAACATGAGTGCCAATAGAGGATTTATAGCAGTAGCAGCTATAATATTTGGTAGAGCCAATCCGATAAGGACCTTTGCGGCTGCATTGATGTTTGGATTTTTTGATGCTTTAGGTATTAGATTACAGGTTATGGGTATACCATCTCAGTTTACTCAGATGATTCCCTATATAGCAACTATATTAGCTTTATTTATTGTAACTAAACGTCAAATAGCAAAAGTAAAGAAAAATAAGGAGAGAGATTCTAGTGCAGAATAAGAAATATGATGTATTGGTAATTGGTGGAGGTATAGCTGGATATTACTCTTCTAAATATTTAGCTAAGAATGGGAAAGCCGTAGCCTTAATAGAGAAGAAAAATCTAGGTGGGACAGCTTTAAGATGGGGAGCGTTGCCTGTAAAGAAGGCTTTGGATTGGTTTAAGAAGGATAGAAAAAAAGATTTAAATTTTTCTTGGGATAAAGATTTAAAAATCTTAGAGAACAAGATAGATGTTGCCCTTAAAGATGAAAAGGTAGATATTTATTATGGAGAAGGAGAATTTATTGATTCTAAATCCTATAAGGTCAAAGATATTTTATTGGAAGGTGAATATATAATAATTGCCACAGGAACGGAGCCTATCAGTGTTCCAGAAATACCTATTGACAGAGATAAAATAATTACTCACAGGGAGGCTATAGATTTTAAATTTATTCCTGAAAATACCATAGTACTAGGAGGAAATGTAGAAGGAGTAGAATTTGCTGCAATCTATGCAGAAATGGGGGTCAATATAACATTAATAGAAAAAGAAGACATGCTACTTCCAGGAAATGATGAGGATTTGGTTTTTCCTATTGAAAA
>JAKPAR010000401.1 GCA_029779375.1 Bacillota bacterium
AGACAAACTATTTGCACAAAAAATAATAGAAGATAAAGGTGAATTTATACAATTTGTTAAAGATAAAGGAATGGAAACCAAACTTAGACCAGGCACTTATAGTTTGAAAAAAAATATGAGCTATACAAGTATTATAAATATACTTACAAAGACTAAATAGGAATATTATATTTTCCTATTTAGTCTTTTTTCTTTGATAAATTTCTACAAACTTTGTTTTTTTAAATAAAAAAGTTATGTTTTTTTACCAATTTCGAAAATTATGTAGTATAATAATATGTACGCTAAAAAGATATTTATTTAATTGAAAAAGAAGGGGTTTAAACTCTCGTTTTTTTGGCAACAATTGCTAAGGGAGGGATATTTTATGGCCACATCAACGGTAAATCTTTGGAAAATGTATGAAGGACTAAAATATAATTTTTTGTTTAATAATGACATAAATTCCATACATATCCTCCTTAATTTGTATGATTTAGAGGAAAACATAAATAACATATGTCCTAAATATACATGTATAAAAAATATAAAAAGAGGAATTAGATATTTTTTAAGATACAGAGAAGACAAAGATTTAGTGACTAACAAAATTATTTATTTAATACATGAAGATGTAGATAGACTGGAATTATGTTTTTATTTAGAAGGTTATAAATATGGTTATTATAATAATAAATGGGTAAATATATTAGAGGAAAAGACGCTTAATTATTATACTGTAGAAGAAATTTATGATAAAAAATATTTATTTCAGTATAATCTAAGCTTGGATGATATAAAGATTGTAAGAGATGAGTTTGAATCAGAGATTAATCTTTTAGAGGATAAAGATAAGTACATAGAAAGATTAACATATTATTTTTCTGATGAAATTATAAAAAGTAAGATATATGAATTGAACAATTATATAGATAGGCAACTAAAAATGGATTTTAATTCAAATTCAAGTATAAAAGAAGAGGGAAGTAGATTTTCACAAGATGAGCTAAATAAACTTTATGATTTGATTGCTAAATGTTTATATAAAAATATAATTCAAATATACAAAAATGCAAGTTGGTATGGCTTAAATGATAAAGTTTTAAATAGATATTCATAATTTTGAAGGAATTTTGAGATAAATATTGAATAATATCTAATATCATGAAAGGGGGCTTTATAAATGTATGTAAGAAACCATATGCTAGCAAAAGATAAGTTGACAACAGTTGATGTCAATGAGAGTATTGGAAGTGCTTTGGAAAAGATTAATAAAGGTGATTTTTTGTCTTTACCTGTATTTGAAGGATCAGAATTTAAGGGTATTTTGATGAAGGAAGCTATTTATAGGCATTATTTTGAAACTGGTTGTATGGATAAAGCTAAATTTTTAGATGAGGTTAAAGTAAAAGATTTGTATATAGATAAGTATAAATCTATACTTGACAGCGAATTGATTGAAAATGCTTCATATTTATTAAATGAATTTAGAACACCATTTTTACCAGTATTTGATTCAAACAACAATTTTGTGGGTATTTTAACCCATACTGCTATTTTTGATGCTTTTTCAGAGATATTTGGTCTTGGCAAGGGGACTAGAATTATGGTGAATTTGTTTGATATACCTGGTCAAATTGCAAAGTTAACAGAAGTTATAAGAAAAGAAAATGTAAATATCATGAATTTAGCAGTAATGGATGCTAAAGTGTTAGATGTATATAAAGTAGTTATAAGAGTTGATACAGAAGATGTGGAGGAATTAATTGATAAAATAGAAAAAGCAGGATTTAAGATTGCAGGTATAGTTAAATAAAAATGTATAAATATTTGCAAATTGGCAAAAATATCCCTCTAGATAGTATTGGAGGGATATTTTATGAAAAAGAGATATGTAGTTCTCGTTTTTATAGCGTGTTTAACTATGTTTTTAATAAGTTTCTATTATGGATATCGTTTTACTGGCAAAAAGATAAGTAAGAGGCCTGATGTTCGTGATGAGTGGATAGTTGAAAATTCAAAAGATAAATCTGATGGTTTAGAAATAGTAAAAGAAGATGTGAGGATTTCGCCAAACACTATTATAGAAAAAAATATATATTATACACAATGTAATCATACTTTGAAAGATAAATGTAAAGCTGATGGGAAAATAATAAATATGACAGAAAAAGAATATAAAGATTACATGAATAAAAATTATCCAGACGTAGAGGTAATTTCTTTTTCTATACAAAATATTTTTTTGAGAGAAGAACGAAATTATCTTTGTCCAAATCATTATATAATTGGTGAGTCGGATGGGAAAATAGCTATATTTAAAATAGGTGATAATGGAGAAAAAATATTGAATAAGGTCTATAAAGATTATCCACTATCTTTGCTTAAAGAAATTGATCAAAAAAAATTAAGGGAAGGTATAGTTATTGATAGTGAAGAGGAGCTTTCTAATGTTTTAGAAAATTTTATTAGTTAAGAAAAAAGACTAAGTTGGTTTGTCTGACTTAGCCTTTTTTCTTAAATATGTTAAAATAGAATGAGAAAAGTTGTGAGAGGAGACAGATATGATTATTTTAGGAATAGATCCAGGAATAGCTATTGTAGGTTATGGTATTATAGAATGCAGAGGAAATAAATTTAATGCTTTAGAATATGGGGCAATAACTACAGAATCAAAATGTCCTTTTCCTGATAGGATAAAAATAATATATGAAGAAATGAGTTTATTGATAGATAAATACAACCCTACAGATTTAGCTGTAGAGGAATTGTTTTTCAATAAGAATGCGAAGACAGCTATAAAAGTTGGACAAGCAAGAGGCGTAGAAATACTGGCTGCAGTTAACAAGGGAGTAAATATATATGAATATACGCCTTTGCAAATAAAACAAGGGGTAGTAGGCTATGGTAGAGCAGATAAAAGGCAAGTTCAAGAAATGGTTAAGATGCTACTTAATTTGAAAGCTATACCTAAACCAGATGATGTTGCAGATGCATTGGCAGTGGCACTATGTCATGGAAGTAGCTTAAAATTCAAAGAAATGTTTAGAATGAGATGATAGGAGTGTTTTTATGTATGATTATATAATTGGTGAAATAGTAGAAATAAGAGAAGATTATTTGGTTCTTGACAATAATGGAATTGGATATAAAATATATACATCTAAGAATTCCTTATCAAATTTAGTTGATAAGGAACGTGTAAAAGTATATATTTATTTCAATTTAAGAGAAGATGGCATATTTCTTTATGGTTTTTTAACTAAAGAAGAATTGAGTATGTTTGAATTGTTACTTTTAGTATCTAAGATAGGACCTAAGATAGGGATAGGTATTCTTTCTACATTAAGCACAAATGAAATTAAATTAGCCATATTAAATAATGATGTAGATTCTTTATGCAAGGCACCCGGAATTGGAAAGAAAACTGCAAATAGAATAATACTTGAATTAAAAGATAGAATAGATGATAATATAAATATTGATGATACTTTAGATTTTGTAGATAATAGTGATATAGATGAAGCTATAAATGCACTAGTAGCATTAGGCTATACAAAAAAGGAAGTAGATGAAGTGCTTTGTAAAATTGATATAAAAGACTTGACGACAGAAGATATAATAAAAGCTGTTTTAAAAAGAATGTCTAAATAAAAATGAAAGGTATTGATACTATGAATGATGGTGAGAATAGGATTGTTGCTGGGTCTTTGAGAATGGAAGATGTAGAAAATGATATTTCATTGAGGCCAAAGTGGATAGAAGAATATATTGGACAAGATAAAGTAAAACAAAAGCTAAATATTTTTATAAAAGCTGCACAAGAAAGAAGAGAACCATTAGATCATGTTCTTTTATATGGTCCTCCAGGGCTGGGTAAAACTACATTGGCAAATATTATTGCTAATGAAATGGGAGTAAATATTAGAGTTACATCAGGCCCTGCAATTGAAAGACCAGGAGACTTAGCTAGTATTTTAACTAATTTAGCAGAAGATGATGTTTTATTTATAGATGAGATACATAGATTAAATAGGAGTGTGGAAGAAATATTATATCCTGCTATGGAGGATTTTGCATTAGATATAATTATAGGTAAAGGCCCTAGTGCGAGATCTGTACGATTAGATTTGTCAAAATTTACATTAATAGGTGCTACTACAAGAGCAGGCTTATTAACATCTCCCCTTAGAGATAGGTTTGGAGTTATATTAAACCTTGATTTGTATGATGTGGAAGATTTAATGCAAATAGTTGAGAGATCAGCCAAGATTTTAGATATTGAAATTGAAAGTAAAGGAGCTTTAGAAATTGCAAAACGCTCTAGAGGTACTCCTAGAATTGCAAATAGACTCTTAAAAAGAGTAAGGGATTATGCTCAAGTAGTAGAAGATGGAATTATAACTGAAGACGTTGCTAAAAGTGCTCTTAAGATGCTGGAAATAGATGAGTTAGGGCTTGATAATGTCGATAAGAAGATAATTTTAACTATGATAGAAAATTTTTGTGGAGGACCAGTAGGATTAGACACTATTTCTGCAGCTACAGGAGAGGAAAAAACTACTATAGAAGATGTCTATGAACCTTATTTGTTGCAAATAGGATTCATCAATAGGACTCCTAGGGGTAGAATAGTTACAAAAAAGGCTTATGCTCACTTCAATATTCCTTATGGCGAAGAATAGAGGTGTAGAATATGGATTTTATGGGAAGAACATTGATAACAATTGGAATAACTTTGCTAATTATAGGTGGTATCATGATACTGGGAGAAAAAGTTGGACTTGGGAAGTTACCAGGAGATATTTTTATTCAAAAAGGTAATTTTACTTTTTTCTTTCCTATTGTATCTTCAATTGTTATAAGTTTGATACTTACTTTAATATTAAATTTATTTAGAAGGTAAGAGGAGATGAGTTTATTTGAAGAAAATACTGTCCTTTTTAATAGTGTTGTTATTTGTTATGAATATAAGTTGTACAAGTTCTTATGCAAAATATATGTACAATGATGAATATATAAATGTAAAACTACAAAGACCTATTAAATCAAATAATTATATAAATTTAAAAAGTGAAAATGGATTTGTTATTTTTTCTTTTGACGGTTATTTGAAAGAAATGGACAAGCTCATAGTAAATGAGATAGTTATAACCTTAGGAGATAATGATAGCATTGCTATAAAAGATAAAAACGATTATATATTGTATTCTTTTGGCAATAATGATAATATATATATCTCTTCTATAGATGAGTTTGAACCAATTGTTAAAGTTGAAAATGATAGATATAGAGATTATTTAACTTTTATACGAAACGGAAATAAAATAGATGTTATAAATTATGTTTCTCTTAATCACTATTTATATGGGGTAGTTCCTAGAGAGATGCCTTCAACTTTTCCGTTAGAAGCATTAAAAGCTCAAGCAATAGCATCTAGAACTTTTGCACTTAAGAACATAAATAAACATATAAAAGAAGGCTATAATTTGTGTGATTCTACTGATTGCCAAGTATATGGTGGATATGATAGTGAAACTGAAATAACAAATAGAGCCGTTGACGAGACTATTGGTATAGTATTAAAATATAACAATGAGCTTATAGAAGCAAGCTATCATTCTAATAGTGGCGGATATACAGAAGATAGTGTCAACGTATGGGGAATATCGTATCCATACTTAAAAGCTGTGGAAGATGAGTTCTCAGTAGGTTTACCTAATAGCAATTGGCAGATAATATTATCTAGTAGTGATATTCGAAATAGGCTTTTAAAAAATAATATAAATATAGGAGAGATAGTATCATTAACTCCTACAGAAATATTAGGAAATGGAAGAGTTGTTAAATTAAAAATTGTTGGGACAAATGGTGAAATTATATTAGAAAAAGATAAGATAAGGCAAGTATTTGGATATAGCGATATTAAAAGCAATTGGTTTGATATAAGAAAAATTAATGGGAACAATTTAGATAATAGTATAAAAGAAATATATGCTATGGATTCAAATAAAACTGTTAAAATAAAATTAAGTGATTTTTATACTATTAATGGGGAAAAGGCTAAGGTTTTTTCCAATAGAGAAGGTTTTAAGAGAATTGTTACTGATAAAGGAATTGAAAATATAAATAAAGTTCAAGCTTTAAATGATAGTGTAGAATTTGTTATAGAAGGGAAGGGTTATGGTCATGGTGTTGGAATGAGTCAGTGGGGAGCTAAAAGAATGGGAGAACTAGGATATACCCATGATGAAATCCTTAAGCATTATTATAGTGGAGTAGAGTTGACTACATTGTATTAGTAAAGGATGATGAATATGAGAAAAGAAGACTTTTATTATGATTTGCCTGAAGAATTGATTGCACAACATCCTATTTTAAATAGAGAAGATTCAAGGCTTATGGTTTTAGATAAAGCTACAGCTTCTGTTGAGCATAGACATTTTAGAGATATAATTGACTATTTAAATGAAGGAGATTGTTTAGTTTTAAATGATACAAGAGTTATTCCTGCAAGATTGTTTGGTAGTAGAAAAGGTAAAGATGAGAGCATAGAGTTTTTGCTACTAAAGAAGATAGATATCAACAAATGGGAGACTTTGGTTAAGCCTGGGAAGAAGGTAAGGCCAGGAGTTAAAGTGATATTTGGAGATGGGGAACTTGAGGGCAATGTGTTATCAATTGGAGAAGATGGTACTAGAATTGTAGAATTTGAGTATGACGGTATTTTTGAAGAAATATTAGATAAACTTGGAGAAATGCCATTACCTCCATATATAAAGGAAAAATTAGAAGATAAAGAGAGATACCAAACTGTATATTCAAAAAAAGAAGGTTCAGCAGCCGCACCTACTGCAGGGCTTCATTTTACAAAAGAGTTATTACAAAAAATTGAAGATAAAGGAGTTAAGATTGTTTATTTAACACTGCATGTAGGACTTGGAACTTTCAGGCCTGTAAAAGAGGAAAATATAGAGGAGCATCATATGCACTCTGAATATTTTGAATTGTCCAAAGAGGCAGCAGAAATTATAAATAACACAAAAAAAAGTGGAGGAAGAGTTATTGCGGTAGGAACTACTTCCACAAGAACTCTAGAGTCTATAGGAACCCAGGAAAATTTAGTTGTTCCTAAAAGTGGTTGGACAGATATATTTATATATCCAGGATATAAATTTAAGGTAGTTGATTGCCTTATTACCAATTTTCATTTGCCAGAGTCAACATTGATAATGCTTGTAAGTGCATTGGCAGGTAGAGAAAAAATTTTAAATGCTTATAATATTGCTGTAAAAGAAAAATATAGATTTTTTAGTTTTGGAGATGCAATGTTTATTAAATAAGGAGGAAAACTATGGCTGTAAGGTTTGAACTACTAAAAGAATCTAGTGAATGTAATGCAAGGCTTGGAAAACTTTATACACCACATGGTGTGATTGAAACCCCAATTTTCATGCCTGTCGGTACAAGAGCTACTGTAAAGGCTATGACACCTGAAGAAGTGAAAGATTTAGGAGCTCAAATAATACTTTCCAATACTTATCATTTGTATTTAAAACCAGGTCATAAACTTATTGAAGAAGCAGGCGGATTACATAAATTTATGAATTGGGATAGACCAATACTTACAGATAGTGGAGGTTTTCAAGTTTTTAGTTTGGGAAAATTGAGAAAAATTTCTGAAGAAGGTGTGGACTTTAGATCTCACATAGATGGTTCGAAACATTTTATAAGTCCTGAGAAATCTATAGAAATACAAAACTCGCTAGGTTCTGACATAATGATGGCTTTAGACGAATGTACACCCTATCCTAGTGATTATGAATATACAAAAGAGTCGTTAGAAAGGACTACAAGATGGGCTAAAAGATGTAAAGAATATCACAAGGATTGGGATCGACAAGCTCTTTTTGGAATAGTACAAGGTGGGATGTATAAGGATTTAAGAGAGCAAAGCATAAAAGAAATTA
>JAKPAR010000035.1 GCA_029779375.1 Bacillota bacterium
CAAAGTATATGATTCAACTTTTGCAAGCAAAAATGGCGAATTTAAAATATTGAACTTTGACATAGGGATCATGGCTAAACTAGAAGGATACAAATACAAAGTATATGACGAGAATGGGAAAGTATTCCTTGAAGGAAATCTTTGATACAGCGGGGACGGTTCTCGCTGTCGCAAAACATAGAAGGGGGAATTCATTTGAAAAAAAGAATTGTATCTGTTCTTCTTGTATTTGTCATGATATTCTCTAGCATTGCCTCCTTTGCAGCAGAAGGAGACATCATTCATACTGGGCTAAAGAAAATATATAGAAAAGACAATACAAGAGATCAAGAAGAACTTTTAAATGATATATTGAATGGAGTTAAAATAGAAAATTTCTATAGAGAAACTAAAGATGGAAAATATATAAATGTAAAAGCGGAAGAAGAAGCACAAATAAAGGCATTGCAGGAATTGGTTCAAGAAAAAGGTCTTAGAACTCCAGAAGAAATTCAAAAATATCTAAGTGAACATTCAAGTGAACTACAGGATAGATTGAAAAATGCTACTCTAGGACTTGAAAAAGACTTAAGTAATATCCCCAATGGAGGCAATATAGAAGAATACCGTGATGCATCTCAGGCACCTATGCTTAATTCTAAAAACTATTCCATTCCAGAACCAGGAGTCAAGGAAAAAAGCACAAAGATATCTACTCTAAACCTTCCAGACAATGCCACAGGTTGGAGAATCAAAGTTTTGAATAATCCTATTGAGCCTATGGTCAAAGATACAATATTAGAAGGTGGAAATAGCTATATAAAGGGGCGAGACATAGAAATAGAAATTGGGAAATATCTAGTCCTCTATGCAGTAGACAATGGAAATAGAATTAAAGCTTATGCAAATATAAAAATAACTGAAGAAATGATTAAAAAGCCTAAAGAAGAAGCCATAAAGCTTGAAATGGGGATTATAGAAAAAGGAAAAAAATATGCTGGAACCGTAATAATAAGTGAATTGGACAAGTTGCCAGAAGGAGCTTCTAAATGGCAAATAATTGTTAGAAACACTTCTATAGACAAGATATATAGTGGCGAAAAGTTAAATGAAGCTTTGGACTATACAAATGATGAAATATCTATTGCCGATGAATATGAACTTGAAAATATGAACGACAAGTTTAAAAAATACCTGATACTGCTAGCAACTGATAATGACGGAAAAATACTTGGGTATAGAGAATTTGAAATCGGGAAAAACGATATATCTATTGCACCAAAATTGCTAAAAGAAACTACTCACTATATAGGACCTATGCAAGGTCAAAAGGAGGGCACTACTAGATTTACCAATCTAAACTTTGGCATTGGCCCTACAGATAGTATGAGTGAAGCTACAAAATGGCAGGTAAAAGTATATAGTGAAAAACCTCCTATTCCTATATTGAATAGCAAAATAAACGAAACTTTTGACTATGATTTTGATGGAGAAAATGCAGATATAGATATAAGCCCAAGGGAATATTTAATTTTACTTGCTACAGATAATGATGGAAAAATAAAGGGATATAGAATATTTAAAATAAATGAAGATCAAATAAAAGGTAAAACTGCTCCAGAATTGTTGGATGGCAAAAATTATTCTATACCTGAAAAAGGTTCAAAAACTGGAACAACCAAAATAACAATGTTGAAATTTAATGGAATAGCTGAAGCTACCAAGTGGATGTACAAAGTTGGAGCGCAATTGTCTCCACCTGTATTAGACAAAGTTGTAGAAGAAAGTTTAGACTACACTTTAGGACAAGATATAAAGATTGATATAGAAGAAAAACTACTACTTCTAGCTACTGATGATGAAGGAAAAGTAAAAGGATATAAAATATTCAATATGGACAAAAACATGATAAAAGATCCACCACCAATACTACTTAAAGAAGGTTTTCATTATTCTAACCCTGTAAAAGGCAATACTGTTGGCACCACAAAATTTGAAATATTGGCCTTTACTGATTCATTGAAAGATGCAAACCAATGGAGATATAAGATAAGCAATGAACCTTTTGATGTACCAGAATTGGATAGTATCATCGACAAGGCTATAGAATTTAAGGTTTTGGACAGTATAGGAACAAACTTAAAAGGAAATGAGCATCTGCTACTTTTAGCAACCGACAATTTGGGAAAGACCAAAGGATATGCTGTATTCCAATTAAATGAAAACCAAGTCAAAATGCCTAATGCACCAGAGCTAAAAAAGGATTTAAACTATTCTCAAATAGAACCCGGCACGGCAAGTGGTACTACAAGAGTAGTTGGACTTAATTTTATAGGTTTGCCAGAAAGTACAAATCAGTGGAGATACAAAGTACAAGACAAAGAATTCCCAACTCCAGAACTAAACAGCACCTTAAATGGTGCCATTGTATACAATCCTGGCTCAAATATAAGAATTTCAGAAGGAGAATATTTGGCAATACTCGCAACAGATGGAAATGGGAAAATAAAAGCTTTTGCTACATTTAAAGTAACAAAAGAACAGATAAAATCTCCAAATGCTAAATTTTTAGCACCCACAACTAATTATTCTGAACCTGAGCCAGGAAATGTGGAAAATAGTACAAAATTCAGTTTCTTAAGCTTTTCTGGAATTGATAAAGCAACCAATTGGATGTATAAAATAGATGACAGGAGTTTTGGAAGCATTGGACTTGACAACATCGTAGAAGGTTCAAAATCCTTTGATGGAGCAAATAAAAATTTAAGTCCTGTAAAAGAAGAACAGTATTTACTTCTCTTAGCTACTGATGTAGATGGAAAAGTTAAAGCTTATAGAGAGTTTAGATTGTCAGACAACAATATAAGAGGCAAAAATGCTCCAAAACTTCAAAACACTAACTACAAAGTTCAGGCTGGATCTCAACCAGGAACCTCTAAATTGACAGATTTGGGCTTCTGGGGAATTGAAGGAGCTACTAGATGGAAGGTAAAAGTTATTACGGATGAAAACACCAAAACTCAAATAGAAAATAGTATTTACAACAATTCCATTGTTGAAGGCTCATACTTTTACAATGAAAACCAAGATATTCAAGTATTGCTAGGACAATATATACTTATATTGGCTACAGACAACAGTGGAAAGACAAAAGCCTATGATTTCGTTAAAATAGAAAAAAACATGGTACGAGAATATGCCCCTAAAATTGAAAATGTTGAATTAAAAGAAGGTAGTGCCATTGACACTGTACAAATAACAGGGTCTATTCCAGATGGTACCAATGCTCAAATAATAGTGCAGAATGCTGCCTTTACCACCCCTGCACTAGACCAAGTATTGACAGGTGGAAAAAATTATACATTAGGTACAGATATTGAAGTAGTATTTGGGCAAAATATTGGCCTATATGCAATAGATAGTAAAAACAAAATAAAAGGATTTAGATTTTATGAACTCACTGGTGAAAATGGAGACAAAATTAAAAAAGCCACTGCTACAATGAAATCTTCTAAATCCGACAATATAATTCCTGAAGGTAGTATTGTCATTGGTGGAGAAAAAATAGAAATTACCTTGACTAATGCAAAATGGTCTCAAGATATAAGAACAAATGAATTAAAAAGAATCGCACTGTACAATGGCTTTAAACCCAACAATCAGTCTTCAGAATGGACAAAAGTTGTCAATGCAATGATAGCTGATGGAAGTGGAGCTATATCTAGAGATTCAGATGAAAAATTAACTATACTTCTTCCTGAAGTGTCTAAATATGATATAAGAGAAAAACAAGAAATTTCATTGACTATACCTGCCAATTGTATAGAAAAAGCTATAAACTCTGTAAAGGTAGATGAAAAACTAACTATCATGCCTACAGTTAAAGCTACTATTTCAGGAGATGTAGTATCTTCAATAGTGAGAGAAAAAGATATAGTGGCAGGTGGCAAAACCATAGTCATAGAAATTCAAGATGGAAGCTTAGAAAGCACTATTGATAGAGATAAGTTGATTGGTGGATTTAAGGTGGTAGATACAGATAATAATTGGAACAAAATAGCTAGTAAAATTGATACTTCACATATTGTGAGAAATTCAAGCAAAAAAGTAACTATCACTTTACCAAAAATTTCAGATTTCACTATGGGAACAAATAAAGAAACTATTAAACTTGAAATACCAAAGGAACTTATAGAAGGTGCTACTTCAGATGTAATTGCTACACCTGCATTTTCAATATATCCTGATATAATACAGATAGACGGAAAAGCAGTTGAACATAATGATAGCATATATATGATAGCTCCTGACCAGAGAGAAATAAAAAAGGATACAAATACTTGGACTTTGGAAATAACCAATGCTACATTGAAGAACGAAATAACTAACAATGACATAGCTATAATAGGCCTTCCTAGCGGGCTTAAAGGAGAAGTAAAAAGAATAGATGACAAACATATATCCATCACAGTTTCTGGAGTAGCCAATACTTCTCTAAAAGAAAAGCAAACAGTAAAGATAAGAATTAAAGGCAGTGCTGTAGTAGAGCTAAACTCTCTTGATTCTAAAGATATTGATGTATTTATAGAACCAGGAATTGCCAAATCATTGGATAAAGTTGAATATGAACTAAAGTTTAAAGAAAATGAATTGTTGCTCTATCTAACTGGTGTAGATGAAGAAATGGAGTACAGCAAAAATTCCACCAATGGTACGAATGGTACTTGGACAAAGATAGTTCTAGCCAAAAATACAAATGAAATCAATATAGGCAAAGCAGAGCCTATGAAAATATATATAAGAGAAGCTGCACAGCCAAAGGTATTTAGAGAAGTTTCAACTCTTTTCTATGGTGAAATGCCTAAAGATGTATATGTAGAAAAAATTGAATATGTAAAAGAAAATGATAAACTTTATGGAAAAGTAAGTCTCAAAGGTATCAACAGCACTATGGAATATAGCAAAGACAGTGGCAAGACTTGGAGTGGCATTGATGATGTTGACAATTTAGAAATATTATTGGATGAAACTTCAGATCTTCGAATTAGGAAAAAAGCCATTGTTGGAAAAAACGGAAGTCTTCCTTCTCTACCAACCAATAGGTTAAATGGACTGTTTTTAGGCAATACCTTTATGAATGCAGGAGAAGGAAAACTTATTTATACAAATACTTCTATGGAATATAGTCTAAATGGAAAAGATGGAACTTTTACTGCTACCAAGAACAATGAAACCCCTGTGAATTTTGTCAAGGGCAACAATGTTTGGATAAGGGAAAGAAACAATTCTACAAATAGTATTGAATTGGGAACAGTAGGTCAAGAAGAAAAACCAGATATAGAAAATATAACTTTTGATATAGGTGAAGGGAAAATAAATAATGCTACAGCACAGGATTTAGAATATAGAATAGGAGATGGAAATTGGCAAAAAATAAATGCCAACAATGTAGCTAACAATGTAGAATTTAAAGCTGGAAATTT
>JAKPAR010000055.1 GCA_029779375.1 Bacillota bacterium
AAATTTATAATATTTTAAGGAGGAGAAAAATGAAGGATTTTGTTAAGGAGGTACTTGTTTCCAAGGAAGATATTGAAAAAAGAGTAAGGGAACTAGGAACGCAAATTACCGAAGATTATAGAGGGAAAGATTTGATGCTAGTTGGTATACTAAAAGGAGCAGCAATATTTATGGCAGATCTCGCTAGAAATATCGATATACCATTAACTATGGATTTTATGGCTGTATCTAGTTATGGAAATGCAACTCAGTCTTCAGGAGTAGTTAGAATAGTTAAAGATTTGGATACAAGCATTGAAGGAAAAGATATTTTAATTGTTGAAGATATAATTGATACTGGTTTAACATTAGGTTATTTAACAGATAATCTCACAAAGAGAGGGGCAAGAAGTGTAAGAATATGTACATTGTTGGATAAGCCAGAAAGAAGAAAAGTAAATGTTCCAGTAGATTATAGGGGTTTTATAATACCAGATGAATTTGTAGTTGGATATGGGATAGACTATGCTGAAAAATATAGAAATTTGCCATATATATCATCTTTAAAAGAAGAAGCACTATAGTTAAATTTAAAAACGCAAAATGTCATTGATCAATCATTGTTTTTTAAAATAAAATGTGTTATAATTTGAAAATATACGATTATGCCCAGTTTAAGAAGGGAGGACTTAGTTTGAGAAAATTTTTTAGAGGCGTGAGCTTCTATTTGCTTATACTTATCATAATAATTCTAGTAGTTGAAATGGTGGGAAAAGATGTAGAGCCAGTTGTCGAAATAGATGCTATACAACTTATAGAACATTTAAAAAATGAAGATGTTGAAAGTATAAAAAGTGTAAGAAGTGCTGGCGGGATCACTATAAAGGGTAAATTAAAAGATAATACTCAATTTACCACGATTTTGCCAGAGGAATTACAGGATACCTATAAAAAATATGTGGAACCACAGATAGAAAAAGGTAAAATAAAAGCCTATAAAGGAGAAGAAGAAACAGGAACTCCTTTTATACTTGAAGCATTGCCAACTATTTTTATGATTCTCATATTTGTTGTTATATGGTTTACATTTATGCAACAATCTCAAGGTGGTGGAGGAAATCGAGTCATGTCTTTTGGCAAAAGCAAAGCTAGAATGCATAAAGACGATGAAACTCAAAAAGTTACTTTTGCCGATGTAGCAGGGCTTGAAGAGGAAAAAGAAGAATTAAAAGAAATTGTGGATTTTTTGAAGAGCCCTAGAAAATATATCGAATTGGGTGCAAGAATTCCCAAGGGGGTACTTCTTGTAGGGCCTCCAGGGACAGGAAAAACCTATTTAAGTAAGGCAGTTGCAGGAGAAGCAGGAGTACCATTTTTTAGCATCAGTGGTTCTGATTTTGTAGAAATGTTTGTTGGTGTGGGTGCTAGTCGTGTAAGAGATTTGTTTGAACAAGCAAAGAAAAATTCACCATGTATAATTTTTATAGATGAAATTGATGCAGTAGGTAGAAGAAGAGGTGCAGGTCTTGGTGGTGGTCATGATGAGAGAGAACAGACATTGAATCAATTGTTAGTTGAGATGGATGGCTTTGGTACAAATGAAGGTATAATAGTTATGGCTGCTACAAATAGGCCAGATATTCTTGACCCAGCTCTTCTTAGACCAGGAAGATTTGATAGGCAAGTGTATGTAGGCGTGCCAGATGTAAAGGGAAGAGAGGCCATACTTAAAATTCATACTAGAAATAAGCCTCTTGCAGAAGATGTAGATTTAAAAGTTGTAGCTAAGAGAACTCCTGGATTTACACCAGCTGATCTTGAAAATTTAATAAATGAATCGGCACTACTTGCTGCCAGAAACAATTTAAAAGAAATACCTATGAAACTTATAGAGGAAGCCTCAATAAAAGTATTGGCAGGTCCTGAAAAGAAAAGCAGAGTTGTAAGCGAAAAAGAAAGAAGACTTACTGCATATCATGAAGCAGGTCATGCAGTTACAGCACGACTTCTTCCAAATGCAGATCCAGTTCATATGGTAACTATTATTCCTAGGGGTATGGCTGGAGGGTTTACAGCATATCTTCCTGAAGAAGATAGATCTTATATGACCAAAAAACAAATGGAAGATGAAATAGTTCAGATGCTTGGTGGAAGAGTAGCAGAAGCATTGGTTCTTGGAGATATAAGTACTGGGGCACAAAATGATATAGAAAGAGCTACAAAACTTGCAAGAAAAATGGTTACTCACTATGGAATGAGTGAAAATTTGGGGCCTATGACTTATGGAACAGATGATGAAGAAGTGTTTATAGGAAGAGATTTTGGAAGGGCAAGGAATTATAGTGAGGAAGTAGCTGCTGCTATAGATAAAGAAATGAGAAATATTATAGACAAAGCATATCAGAGAGCAGAAGAACTATTGTCTGAAAATATGAATAAACTTCATAGAGTTGCAGAAGAACTTCTTGAAAAAGAAACCCTTGATGCAAAAGAATTTGAAGAAATATTCATGAGTGCATAAGGTAGTTAACAAAAGTTAACTACCTTTTTTTCTTTTTTGTTAAGATTATTTAAAGAGGAAAAAGTGAATTTATGTCGAATATTTACTTAGATTATGCAACATTTATTTCATTTTAAAATATTTTTGAAATAAATATTGCAAAAATATTTATATTGTATAATATAATAGTTTATAGGGATAAGTTATAATTAAATTAGGAAAAGGATTTCATTTTCATATGCTAAAATATGAGGAGGGGAAAGGATGTTTGATGAAAAGAAAATTGAAGAAATAAAGGCTGGGAGAGAAAATTGGGAAAATGGGAAGGTGAAAAAGGCAATAGATAAATTTCCAGAGAGAAAAGAAAAATTTACTACTAGTTCCGGATTTGAAGTAAAAAGACTTTATACCCCAGAAGATATAGAAGATTTTGATTACAATGAAAAATTAGGTTATCCAGGACAGTATCCGTTTACAAGAGGAGTCCAACCTACAATGTATAGGGGAAGACTTTGGACAATGAGGCAATATGCAGGTTTTGCTACAGCAGAAGAATCAAACAAGAGATATAAGTACTTGTTAGAGCAAGGACAAACAGGACTTAGTGTTGCTTTTGATTTGCCTACTCAAATTGGATACGATTCAGACCATGCTCTTAGTGAAGGTGAAGTAGGAAAAGTAGGAGTTGCTATTGATTCATTAAAGGATATGGAAATATTATTTGATGGTATACCGTTAGATAAAGTAAGTACTTCCATGACTATAAATGCTCCAGCTAGCGTATTACTTGCTATGTATATTGCAGTGGCAGAAAAGCAAGGTGTATCTAAAGATAAACTCAGAGGTACTATTCAAAATGATATTTTAAAAGAATATATTGCTAGGGGTACTTATATATTTCCACCAGAACCTTCAATGAGGCTTATTACAGACATATTTGAATACTGTTCAAAGGAAGTACCAAAATGGAATACTATAAGCATTAGCGGCTATCATATAAGAGAAGCTGGTTCTACAGCAGCTCAAGAGGTTGCATTTACTTTAGCAGATGGAATTGCTTATGTAGAGGCTGCACTTAAAGCAGGATTAGATGTGGATGATTTTGCACCTAGACTTTCATTCTTCTTCAATGCACATAACAATTTATTAGAGGAAGTAGCTAAGTTTAGAGCAGCAAGAAGAATTTGGGCAAATATCATGAAAAATAGATTTCAAGCAAAAAAAGAAAAATCTATGATGCTTAAATTCCATACACAAACTGCAGGTTCTACTCTTACAGCACAACAACCAGATAACAATATTATAAGAGTTACTATACAGACTCTTGCAGCAGTGCTTGGAGGAACTCAGTCTTTACACACCAACTCAAGAGATGAGGCATTGGCATTGCCAACAGAAGAATCTGTAAGAATAGCTCTAAGAACTCAACAAATAGTAGGCTATGAAAGTGGAGTTACAGATACTATAGATCCATTAGCAGGATCCTATTATATAGAGAGTTTGACAGATAAAATCGAGGAAGAAGCTATGAGATATATAGAGACAATAGATGAACTTGGAGGAGCACCTAAAGCTATTGCAAAAGGATATATACAAAAAGAAATACAAAATAGTTCATATAAATATCAAATGGCAGTAGAAGCTCAAGAAGAAATAGTAGTAGGAGTAAATAAATTCCAAATCGAAGAGGAACAACACAAGGATATATTGAGAGTTGATCCTGAAGTTGAAAGACTTCAAAGAGAAAAATTGTCACAATTAAGAAAACAAAGAGATAATGAAAAAGTAGATGAATCTTTGAAAAAATTGGGAAAGGCTGCAGAGGGAGAAGAAAATTTGATGCCATTTATATTGGAAGCAGTAAAGACTTATGCAACTTTAGGAGAAATATGTGATGTTTTAAGAGAAGTATTTGGCGAGTATGAACAATCAGTAATTTTATAGTTTATATTAAGAAAACAAATTTTTTATGAAAAGGGAGGCAAAAATATGGATAGACCAATTAGAGTATTGGTAGCAAAACCAGGTCTTGATGGACATGATAGAGGAGCTAAAGTTGTCGCAAGAGCACTTAGAGATGCTGGAATGGAAGTTATATATACAGGACTTAGACAGACACCAGAACAAATAGTAGCAGCTGCTATACAAGAAGACGTTGATGTGGTTGCTATGAGCATACTATCAGGAGCTCATAATCACTTGTTTCCAAAGGTAGTAAATTTGCTTAGAGAACAAGGTGTTGATGATGTACTTATATTGGGAGGTGGCGTAATACCTGAAGATGATATTCCAGGTCTAAAAGAGGCAGGGGTAGAGGCAATATTTACACCGGGCACTTCTACAAAGGATATTGTTGAGTATATACAGACTCATATAAAAAGATAATACAGGTGGTGTTATAGTTGAATTTGGAAGAAAGGCTGCTTAAAGGTGATAAGAGAGCTTGTGCAAGGCTTATAACTATGGTAGAAAACAATGAAAAAGAAGCCTTTGATATTTTGAAGAACTTGTATGAACATACAGGAAATGCTTATATAGTAGGGATCACTGGACCTCCTGGAAGTGGTAAGAGTACTCTTACAGATAGACTTACAAAAGAGCTTGTAAAGAGAGGAAAAAAAGTAGGTATCATAGCCATAGATCCCACAAGTCCTTTTACAGGAGGGGCTATACTTGGAGATAGAATTAGAATGAGTGATTTGGCTTTGAATAGTAATGTATTCATAAGAAGTATGGGCACAAGAGGATCTCTTGGTGGACTTTCTAAGGCTACTCAAGGGGCAGTGAAAGTTCTTGATATATATGGAGCTGACATAATTTTCATAGAGACAGTAGGAGTAGGTCAGTCGGAAGTTGATATTGTCAAAATGGCAGATACTGTTCTTATGGTTATGGTTCCAAATT
>JAKPAR010000063.1 GCA_029779375.1 Bacillota bacterium
ATTATGAATGAAAATCCAATATTGGCAACAGTTAATGGCAAGGAAATAACACAAAAGGATGTATATGTTTTTTTAAATGAACTAGGACCACAAGTGGCTATGCAATTTCAATCACCAGATGGTATGAAAAGAGTAGTAGATGAGTTGATAAATCAGGAATTGCTTTATTTTGATGCTATTGAAAATGGCTTTGACGAAGAAGAAACTTATAAACTAGCTTTAGAAAAAGTTAAAGAAAATGTTTTAAAACAATATGCTTTCAATAAGATAATATCAGGTATTTTTGTGACAGAAGAAGAAATAAATGAGTATTACAATGAGCATAAAATGAATTTTCAAACTCCAGAATCAGTTAGAGCAAGTCACATATTAGTAAAAGAAGAAGATGAGGCAAAGAAAATACAAAAAGAAATAAATGAAGGTTTATCTTTTGAAGAAGCAGCTAAAAAATATTCTACTTGTCCTTCAAAAGAAAATGGTGGGGATTTGGGAGAGTTCACTAAAGGCCAAATGGTGAAAGAATTTGAAGATGCTGCTTTTAGCATTGAAGAAGGAAAATTAAGTGAACCTGTAAAAACTCAATTTGGATATCATTTAATTAAGGTACAATATAAGAAAGAAGCTGAGATGAGATCCTTAGAAGAAGTCAAAAATCAGATAAATGAACAGATGATTATGCTAAAACAGCAAGAAAAGTATTTAGATAAAACTCAGGAATTGAGAAGTAAATACGAAGTAAAAATGAATATATAAGATTAAAGCTCCCTTAAACAATATCTTAAATGTATTGTCTAAAGGAGCTTTAATCTTATATTGTTTTTTTTATGTTATAATTAAAAATAACTGGGTAAATACTAAAATAGTTATATTTTAATATTAAAAAATATATTGTTTAAGGAGGAGTTTTTTTGAAATCACTAAAAGGAACTAAGACAGCTGAAAACTTAATGAAGGCATTTGCTGGAGAATCTCAAGCAAGAACAAGATATACATACTATGCATCTCAAGCAAGAAAAGAAGGTTATGTTCAAATTTCAAATATTTTCACAGAAACAGCAGAAAATGAAAAAGAGCATGCAAAGAGGTTCTTTAAATTTTTAAATGAGAGTCTAAAAGGAGAAATGGTAGAAATAAATGCAGACTATCCAGTTGGTCTAGGGGAAACAAAAGAAAATCTTCTATATGCGGCAAATGGAGAAAAAGAAGAATGGGAAGACTTATATCCAAATTTTGCTAAAGTTGCTGAAGAAGAAGGATTTCCTGAAATAGCATTTGTATTTAGAGAAATAGCAGAAGTAGAGGAACGTCATGAAAGAAGATATAGAAAACTATTAGAGAATATTGAAAACAATAAAGTATTTGAAAAGGATGAAGTTGTGGAATGGAAATGCAACAATTGTGGATATATTCACAGAGGCAAGAGTGCACCTACAACTTGTCCAGCTTGTGCTCATCCAATGGGTTATTTCGAAGTATTTGTTGAGACATATTAAACTAAAGGGCCTTTAATTAAAGGCCCTTTAACAATTTTAGTATCAAATATGCAATTCCAGAGCCCGTCAACATTCCTACTGGAGTCCCTCCAAAAAAAGTCACTCCTACTATAGAGCCGAAAATGGCCCCCGATAGTGCTTTAGTATTTCCATTTAGGTATTTAGCACCCTTTGATGCTATTATGACTATAAATAGTCCACTTAAAAAAGATACTACCCATTCTAAATTTAAAAATTCTTTAGGACTCAATATAGATATTTCATTTTGATTTTCTATCAATGGTATGAGCATCCATATCATTAAAAAAACAAGTCCAATATCTAAAAAATTGTTTTTTACAAATTTTACTACATTTTCATTAGATATAAATGACAGTACAAGTACTGCTATTCCTGCATATACCATTGATTTATTTTTTGCAAATATTGAAAGTATGATTATAAATAATAGAAAAATTCTATTCATAAAAAATCTCCAATCTCATGAAATACTATATGTATATGAAAATAAAAAAAATATATTCCTTCGTGTCTCTAAGAACTTTATTTTTTTTATATAAGTGCTATAATATATATTACGGGTCTCTAAATATATTAGGATGGGAGTGTCTAAATGAAGGAAGCTGAAAGAAAGGATCTCATATTAAATGGGAACATATACAAAACAATTATCACATTATCTTTACCTATTATGATAAACAATTTAATACAGACTCTATACAATTTAGTGGATGGAATTTGGGTTGGCAAACTTGGCTCTGTTCAATTTGCAGCTACAGCTTTTGTTTGGCCAGTAAACTTTTTATTTATATCTTTGGGTATTGGCCTTTCGGTAGCTGGTACCGCTATTTTGTCACAATTGATTGGAGCTTCAAAATATGAAGAAGCAAATAAATATGCAAGTCAATTAATAGTCATATCTATGATATGTTCTGTTGGTTTTGCTATTCTTGGGTATTTTATTACACCGTTATTTGTGAAATTCATGGGGGGAACTGGAGATTTAGCTAAATATAGCAATATATATTTGAAACTTACTTTTTTAGATATGCCTTTTATGTTTATGTTTTTCAATTTTAATTCTATCATGAATGCTCAAGGAAATACTATTACACCAACAATACTTAGTGCTATTTCTGGTATTTTAAATGCAGTATTAGATCCCATATTTATATTTACATTTGATATGGGAATTGCGGGAGCAGCTATAGCTACAATTTTGTCAAAAGCTCTGCTTTCATTTGTCATAGTTTATAAGCTCGTTAAATCATCTACTATGGTTAAACCTAGCTTTAAAAATTTTAAGTTTGACAAAGAAATTATAAAAAAGATTGTAAATGTTGCATTGCCTTCATCTGTTGGACAATCGGGTTCAGCTTTAGGATTTATAGTTTTAAATAGTTTCATTGCATCTTATGGTACTGCAACTATGGCAGCCTTTGGCATGGTCAACAGGATTACATCCCTCATAATGCAACCTGCTATGGGAATAGGGGCAGCTCTTACAACTATTGTTGGTCAAAATATTGGAGCAGATCAAATAGAGAGAGTAAAGGAAGCATTTTCAAAATCCATCATACTTACGATTTTGTTTTCAATAATAGGATGTGTGCTTATGCTGTGGAAGGATGAAGAAATAATTAATTTTTTTATTCAAGCGAGAGATGATAAAGAAGTTATTGTTCAAGGTATTACTTATTTAAAATATATTTCTTTTTCTATGCCACTTATGGGGGTTTTTAGTGTATTGCAGGGAATATTTCAAGGCTCTGGGCACACAAAGTATTCTATGGCCATGGAGATTGGTCGCCTATGGTTTGTGAGACTTCCTATGATACTTATATTTAAAAAATTTACCAATATAGGTTCTACTGGCATATGGTTTTCCATGAGCTTTAGCAATTTAGTCATATGCATATATGGATATATAATTTATAGAACAAAAGATTGGCAAAAGAAAGTAGTTAAGACAGAAGGATGTGCTTGAAATTTTTAAAGAATTCATTTTGACATTTTCACCAAAACATGATAATATCTATGAAGGAAATGAAGCCACGAAGGCTTTGGTTTTAGGTGTTTATTTATTGTGGAAATAACCCATGAAGGGATGCTGTAAGAAACAGCTCTATTCATGGGCTTTTTTTTGGATGAAAGGAGTGGGGAAATGGATAGATTGTTGTGGCAAAAAGCAGTAGAATTCCATGGTCATGAGTGTCCAGGACTTGCTATTGGCTATAAAGCTTGTGAGGCGGCTATGGAAAAAATGGGTTTTACATTTTCAAAAGATGAAGAAATTGTATGCGTTACTGAAAATGATGCCGGTGGAGTAGATGCAGTCCCAGTAATTACAGGTTGTACTTTTGGAAAAGGAAATCTCATCTATAGACCTACAGGTAAGATGGCCGTTAGTTTTTTCAATCGTTCCAATGGGGAAAAAATTCGTATGATTCTTAAGCCATTTAAAGGAGAAATGGATCGTAAGGAAAGACAAGAGTATATACTAAATGCAAAAGTTGATGAGATTTTTAATTTCAGTAAGCCAAAATTTGATTTGCCAGAAAAGGCAAGATTGTTTGCAACAGTTGTTTGTGAAAATTGTGGGGAAAGTGCCCCAGAACATAAAATCAGAATTAATGATGGGAAAAAAGTATGTCTTGATTGTTTTCAAGAATACACTAGAGGTTGGTAGTTAGATAGGAGAATTTATATGGAAGATAAATATATGATTTTGCAAAAGGAAATATCAAAACTTGTAGAAGAAGGGGCTTGTGTTGCTTTTTCTGGAGGAGTAGACAGTAGCTTGATTTTAAAGATGGCCTGCGATGCTAGTGAGAAGTACAACAAAAAAATATATGCAGTAACTTTTAATACAAGATTGCATCCTATGGAAGATATAAATATTTCAAGGGAAGTAGCAAAATCTATGGGGGCAATCCATAAAATAATTGATATTGATGAATTTGAAAATGAAAAAATTCTTACAAATCCTATTGATAGATGCTATCAATGTAAAAAATATTTGTTTGAGAAACTATTAGAATTTGCAGAGAAAAATGATATTAAATATATTCTCGATGGAACTAATGCAGATGATTTAAAGGAATATAGGCCAGGTATTAAAGCTCTAAAAGAATTAGGTATAATAAGCCCATTGGCAAAGCTTGATATAACTAAAAAAGAAGTTAGACAAATGGCTAAAGATTTAAATGTTTCTGTAGCCACAAGGCCATCAGCACCTTGTCTAGCTACAAGATTGCCTTACAATACGAATATTAGTTTTGAACTTTTAAATAAAATTGAAAAAGCTGAAGCTTATATAAAGAAATTAGGTTTTGTAGTTGTGAGAGTTAGAGTACATGGAGATATAGTTAGAATTGAAATAGAAAAAGAGGAGTTTTTGAGATTTTTAGATAAAAAAGATTTAATAATTAACTATTTAAAAGATTTAGGTTTTGTTTATATAACTTTGGATTTAGAGGGATTTCGTTCTGGAAGCATGGATATCCAATGATTAGTAGAATTCATTTGCTTTTGTATGTATATATGCTGTAATATTATATAAAAGAATGTGAATCTAGGAGGTATACTATGGATAAGATAACAACTGTTGCTGTAGTAGATGGTCAAGGTGGCGGAATTGGAAGTATAATCATTGAAAAACTAAAGTCTAAAGTACCCAATATAAAAATTTTGGCCTTAGGAACTAATGCAAATGCTACTAAAAGTATGCTAAAAGCTGGAGCTAATGAAGGGGCAACAGGTGAAAATGCCATTGTCTATAATGCAAAAGAGGTAGATATAATCATGGGAGTTGTGGCAATACTTATGCCAAATTCCATGATGGGAGAGTTATCGCCCAAAATGGCCGAAGCTATTGGAGGAAGTCATGCAATGAAAATCTTAATACCATTATCTAAATGCAATATTAAAATAGCAATTCCTGGAGAATATAATATACAGCAATGTATAGATTCTAGTGTAGAGTTAGTGAAAGATTATATAAGCAAATTAGAACAATAAAGTGAGGAATATAAAATGGATGTTCATGAAATATTAAATAAAATAAAAAATAATGAAATGTCTATATCAGAGGGAGAAGAAATACTAAAAAAGCTTCCTTATGAGGACTTGGGTTTTGCTAAATTAGATCATCATAGGAGCTTACGTTCAGGATTTGGAGAAGTCATATACTGTAGTGGGAAATCAGATGAACATTTGATAAAAATTTTTCAAAACTTTAATGAAAGAGATTTTAATGTATTAGGTACTAGAGCTTCAAAAGAGCAGTTTTTAAAAGTCAAAGAAGTAATTCCTGAAGCAGAGTATGATGAATTGTCGAGAATTATTAAAATAGTGAAAAAAAGCATAGATAAAATTGGATGTATTGCTGTGTGTACAGGAGGGACATCAGATATTCCAGTGGCAGAGGAGGCAGCTCAAACTGCCGAGTTTTTTGGTAGCAATGTACTTAGAATATATGATGTTGGCGTAGCTGGAATACATAGACTATTGTCTAAAATGGATGAAATTCGAAAAGCTAATTGTGTTGTAGCAGTAGCTGGAATGGAAGGGGCATTGCCAGGGGTTATTGCAGGAATGATTGACAAACCAGTAATTGCCGTACCAACTTCTGTTGGATATGGTGCCAATTTTCAAGGACTATCCTCATTGTTAACGATGCTTAACTCATGTGCAGAAGGAATTTCAGTAGTAAATATTGACAATGGATTTGGTGCTGGTTATATAAGTACACAAATTAATAGATTGGCGGTGCAAGGAAATGTATAAGAAGACATTGTATTTAGAATGCTTTTCAGGTATAAGTGGCGATATGACAGTGGGAGCATTGCTAGATTTGGGAGCAGATGAAAATTTATTGAGGCAAGGATTAGATAGTTTAAAAGTTCATGGCTATGATATAAAAATTGGAAGAACTCAGAAATGTGGCATAGATGCTTGTGACTTTGATGTTGTATTGCATGAAGATATGGAGCATACTCATGACAATGTTCACCATCATGAACATAGAAATCTATATGATATATATAAAATAATAGATGAAGGACAAATATCTGATAGAGCAAAAAAAATTTCAAAAAAAATATTTAATATTGTAGCAAAAGCTGAATCTAAAGCTCATGGAGTAGATATAGAAAAAGTTCATTTTCATGAAGTTGGTGCAATCGATTCCATTGTTGATATTGTAGCGGTAGGAATATGTATTGACAATTTAGATATTGATGAAGTTGTTGTGTCTAAAATATATGAAGGAACTGGTCATGTAAAGTGTCAGCATGGAACAATTCCAGTTCCAGTGCCAGCTGTTACAAATATAGTTATAGATAATTCACTATCAATTAAAATTACTGATACTCCAGGTGAAATGATAACGCCTACAGGTGCAGCCATAGCTGCAGCTCTTAAGACAAGAAAAGACTTACCAGAAAACTACAAGATAAGAAAAGTTGGAATTGGAGCAGGTAAAAAGAATTTTGAAAAGGCAAATATACTTAGAGCATTTATCATTGAAGAGATATCTAAAGAAGTTTCTGAGGATAAAATTTGGGTGTTGGAGACCAATTTAGATGACTGTAGCGGAGAAAATCTTGGATTTATAGTGGAAAAACTTATAGAAAGTGGAGGAAAAGATGTTTTCTACACTCCTATTTTCATGAAAAAAAATAGACCTGGCTACAAATTGACTGTGCTGTGTGAAGAGGAAAATATTAAATTTATGGAATCAATAATATTTAAAAATACTACTTCCATAGGTATTAGAAGATATAATACTAATCGGACAGTATTGAAGAGAGAAATAATAAATGTTGACACTGAATATGGACAAGTTAGAGTTAAGGTTTGCTTTTTTGAAGGGAACAAATATTATTATCCAGAATATGAAGATGTAAAAAGTATATGTGATAAAACAGGATTTAGTTTTAAAACTGTGTATGATAGGATCAAATTGGCATTAAGTTAAGGAGTTTTTATTGTAAAAAATTTGGAAAGGAGTATTTTATGCTGATAGAAATGAAGCCCATAGGCTATATAAAATCTCCATATAAAAATTTAAAGGATATACCAAGGCAAAGTGTACTATCTGAAGACAGTGCTGTCATTGAAATATTGCCTCAATACAAGGACGGGATTGAAGGCATAAAAGAAAATAGTTTTGGAGTGATTTTGTTTTATTTTCACAAAACTACTGGGGAAGTGCCATTAAAACAAGCTCCTTACAATTCAGATGAGCTTACAGGAGTTTTTTCAACCAGATCGCCGAGAAGACCAAATGGAATAGGAATGTCTATTGTTAAATTCATAAAAGTAGAAGAAGATAAAATAGAAATTCAGGGAGTTGACATGGTAGATGGAACGCCCATATTGGATATAAAACCCTATGCTCCACAGCTAAATCCAAAGGTCGAGTAAAAGGAATGGAGGAGATAGAATGAAGAAAGGGTTTAAATTTTTAATTTTTATAATGATAGCTGCAATGTTGTTGTCAGGATGCAGCAATGAAAAAAATGTAGCTATAAATCAAAAGGAAGAAACAGTAGCAAAAGAAGAAAACAAAGAGCCAGTAGAAATAAATCTCCAAGGAGGAGATTGGGGATATCCTAGTCCTTATACTCATTATTCAAGAGGACCTGGAATATTTAAAATGAGATTGATATTTGACAGTTTGCTAGAAAGAGGAGAAGAAGGGCTTATTCCTTGGTTGGCAGAAAGTTGGGATATAAGCGATGATGGAAGATTATATACCTTTAAAATAAGACAAGGTGTAAAATGGCAGGATGGAGAACCTATGACAGCGGAAGATGTAAAGTTTTCTTTTGAATATTATTCAAAGTATCCACCTGTTTCAGATGATTTGGGTATTAGTGAAAACAATTATATAGAAAAAATAGAAGTAGTAGATGAAAATATAATAAAGATTCAAGTAAATGAGCCAAATGCTACATTGCTAGAGAGATTTGGAACTGCAAGAATTATTCCTAAACATATATGGAGTGATGTAGATGATCCAACCAAATTTACTGATTCAAAAGCAGTAATAGGATGCGGACCTTATATATTGACTGATTACAATGAAGAGCAAGGAGCATATAGATTTGAGGCTTTTAAAGATTATTGGGGACCTAAGCAAAAAGTAGATGTAATCAAATTTGTACCTGTTAGTGATTCTTTGCTTGCTTTTGAGAATGGAGAAATAGATTTGACTGGAATTACTCCAGATGTACTTTCAAAATATGAAAATACTCCTCAGTACAAAGTTTTAGAAAGTCCTGCTTATTGGGGATATAAACTAGCACTAAATATGGAAAAAAGACCTGAATTCAAAGATAAAAATTTAAGACAAGCTCTCGCCTATGCTATAGACAAAGAAGAATTGGTAGAAAAAGTAGCAAGAGGAGCAGCAAGAGTTGGCAGTGCAGGATATTTACCAGTAGAACATATATGGTATAACAAAAATATAAAACAATATGATTTTGACATAGACAAGGCAAAAAAATTGTTAGACAACAAAACTTACAATTTTACATTGCTTACTGGAGATTCAAATCCAGAACTTAGAATTGCAGAACTCATGAAAATAAACTTTGAAAAAGCAGGTATAAATATAGAAGTTAAGAGTGTAGATTCTAAATCAAGAGATGCAGCTATCAAAAATGGAGATTATGAAATGGCGTTAAATGGATATGGCGGATGGGGTGGCGACCCAGATATGCTTAGAGAACAATATAGAAGTAAAAATAGAGAGAAAACTATATTTTCAGGTATTCCTGGTTATAGCAATGAAAAGATAAATAAATTGTGTGAAGAACAATTGCATGAAATGAACGAAGAAAAGAGAAAAGAAATTGTTTTTGAACTTCAAGAGGAAATTGCGGAAGAAATACCTCAAATTCCTATCTACAATACTACTGGATATGTTGTATTTAGACCAGAAAAATATGATGGATGGAAACATGTGTTTAACCATCATGAAGTAACTCACAACAAGATATCTTATCTAGAAATGGAATGAGAGAGAAAAGATGAACTGTATTAAGAGAATTCTTGAATATATAATAGTGTTTTTTGTTATCATATCCTTTAATTTTTTTATTCCCAGGCTTATGCCTGGGGATCCATTTACATTTTTATCATCTGATGAAGGCAGTGTTCACAGTTCATATACTGATGAGCAAATAGAAAAATACAAGGCCTACTATGGATTAGATAAGCCTCTTTGGGAACAATACAAAGACTATGTATACAATTTATTTCGAGGAGATTTAGGATATAGCATATATTACAATGAAGCTGTTTCGTCTATAATACTCAAAAGAGTAATATGGACAATTGGAATAGTAGTTGTTTCTATTGTTTTAAGCAGTTTGCTTGGAATATTTGTTGGAGCTTTTTCTGCATGGCATAGAAACAGTGCAATTGATAAAATCATATACTCCATCATGATAGTTTTTTCAGAAATTCCCTCTTTTTTAATAGCCATGCTATTGCTATTTGGGCTAGCAGCTGGGAAGGGATGGTTTCCCTTATCTGGAGGAATCACTGTATTTGGAGAATATAAAAATGTATTTGAAAAAATCAAAGACATTGTTCATCATGGCTTTTTACCTGTATTGGCCTTGGTTTTATCCCAAACAGGAGGGTATTATTTATTGTCTAGAAATAGTATGATAACAGTTCTTTCCAAAGATTATATGCTTACAGCTTCGGCAAAAGGATTGGATGATAGAAGGATTATATTTAGGCATGGTTTAAAAAATGCCATATTGCCAGTCATAACTAGAATATTTATGAATTTAGGTTCAGTATTTGGTGGAGCCATATTGGTGGAAAACGTATTTAGCTATCCTGGAATAGGACGACTTATGAGGGAAGCAGTCATGGTTAGAGATTATGTTTTGATGCAAGGAATATTTTTAAATATATGTATTTTAGTTTTAACTATGAATTTTTTAGCGGATATAGTATGTAGAAAAATAGATCCTAGGGTGGAGTAGATGAAAAAAGAAAAATTAAAATTTAGTAGCTTTTCAAATTCAGGTAAAATTGCAATTTTATTTATGATACTGCTCATATTTATGGCCATATTTTCTCCCTACATATGCCCTCATCCTTACAATTTACCTTCAGGTTCTCCTTTTGAGTCACCAAATAGGGTTCATTGGTTTGGAACAGATGATTTAGGCATAGATTTGTTTTCTCAAATATGCTATGGGGCAAGGATTAGTTTATCAGTTGGAATATCCGCTGCCTTGATTGCAGGTATTGGTGGAGGAATATTGGGCATATTGGCAGGATATTATGGCGGAATTGTAGACAAGCTCATTATGAGAATAGTAGACATAATGATAGTACTTCCAGATTTACCCATGATGATAATATTGGGGGCTTTTTTTGGACCCAGTATCAAAAATATAATTTTTGTATTAGCTTTTTTTTCTTGGACTGGTCCAGCTAGAATAATAAGATCAAAAGTATTATCTATGAAAAAAGAAAATTACATACTGGTAGCAGAAAGTTATGGAGCGGGATTTGGATATTTGCTCTTTAAACATTTTATTCCTGAAATATTACCTATTCTCATGGTGACAATCATAAAACTCACTAGCAAAGCCATAGTTGCTGAAGCTGGATTGGCTTTTCTAGGTCTTGGAGATCCAACATCAAAGAGTTGGGGACTCATTTTAAATCATGCTATCAATTTTCGAGGAATATATTTTACGGATTTTTGGAAGTGGTGGGTAATGACGCCTTTAATAGCTATAATCTTTCTAGTTCTTTCCATAGCCATAATAAGTAGAGATTTAGAAAAAATATTGAATGAAAAATTGTAAAGAGGTGGATTATGGATAAGTCTTTGTTAAGAGTAGAACATCTTTCGGTAGATTATAAATTGAACAATGGAGAAGTCAATGCTGTAAGAGATGTAAGCTTTAGTCTCAATAGAGGGGATAGCTTAGGAATAATAGGAGAGTCTGGTAGTGGGAAAACTTCATTGGCTATGGCACTGATGGGACTTATAAAAGAACCAGGAAAAGTAAGAGGAAATATCTATTATGAAAATGTAGACATAAATAGTCTATCTAAAAGGGAAATTAAATCTATTCGCTGGAACAAAATTGCTTTAGTTTTCCAAAATAGTTTGGATGTTTTAAATCCGCTACTTACTATTGATGAACAAATAAGTGAAGTGATTGTAAAACATCTCAATTTGTCTAAAGAAAGTACATCTAAAAGAGTTAAAGAATTGTTGGAAATGGTAGGGCTTTCAGCAGAGATAAAAGGGTATTATCCTCATCAATTATCTGGTGGAATGAGACAAAGAGTTCTTATAGCCATGGCTCTTGCTTGTGATCCAGAAGTGCTCATAGTTGACGAGCCTACTACAGCTCTTGATGCAGTATATAAAAATGAAATAATCAAATTGCTTTCAGAGCTTCACAAGGAGAAAAAATTTGCTCTATTGGTTATATCTCATGAATTAGAAACTATTTTTCATCTCACTTCAAAAATAAATGTAATGTACTCAGGATGTATATTGGAAAAGGGTATCACTTCTGAAGTTCTTAAAAATCCTATGCATACCTATACTAGAGGATTGGTG
The DNA here is from genome assembly GCA_029779375.1 of Bacillota bacterium. Taxonomy (GTDB): domain Bacteria; phylum Bacillota; class Clostridia; order Tissierellales; family Sporanaerobacteraceae; genus Sporanaerobacter. The sequence goes on from JAKPAR010000063.1 coordinate 12,112, forward strand.
GACTCTTCACCAACCATAAATCCCTACAGAGATTTATGGGGAATACCTGGGGAGTCAGGAGGGTCTAAAGAATCTGGTTGTCCATTTAGAAAAAGATGTACTCAAAGTATTGAAATATGTAGTACTAGGGTTCCTAAACTAGAGTATGTATCATTGGAAAGACAAGTGGCTTGTCATAGAGGAGGAATAGTCACTTTACTGGAAGGGAAAAATATCAACAAAATATATAAAAATAAAAAGACAATTGTAAAAGCCTGTGACGATTGTTCAATTAAGGTAAGAAGTGGAGAGATAGTAGCTCTAATTGGAGAATCAGGGTCTGGAAAAACAACTTTGGCAGGTGTTTTGTCTGGAACAATTCTTCCTCAAGAAGGAGAAGTTGTATTTGAAGGAAAACTGGTATCGGGAAACAATTTTACAAGTAGAAAAAATGGAATTCAGATAGTATTTCAAGATCCTTTTTCATCAATAAATGAAAGATTTAGTATAGAAGAAGCCATAAGCGAACCTTTAAGGATAATAAAAGAAGATTCTTATGAAGAAATAAAGATAGAAGTGAAAAAAGCCTTGGAAGAAGTTCAACTACCAAATGATGAAAATTTTTTAAATAGAAAATGTTATACTTTGAGTGGAGGACAAAGACAAAGGGTTTCTATAGCTCGAAGTTTGGTGATGAAACCAAAATTGTTGATAGCTGATGAAATAACTTCTATGTTGGACCCATCTACTAAAGCCAATATCATAAGACTGTTGAAAGGATTGCAAAACAAAAATGGCTTTAGTATGCTTTATATAACTCATGATTTACCTATTGCAAGAAAAATTGCAGATAGGGTTTATGTAATGCACAATGGAAAAATTGTAGAACAGGGGATTGCTTCTAAGATATTTTCTGATCCAACAGATGATTATACAAAAAAACTTGTTAAAGAAGGAATGTCAGAATTCAATTAAGGGTCAAAGGACCCTTAATTGAATTTTATGAGCTATTTCTAAATCAATTTTGCTACCAATTAAAAAACTTGCATTTTCTTTGCCGCTTAAATTGACTTCTATATCTTTTTCTCCATCAGAAACTATATATTCTGTATATTGACCCATGAATATTTTACGTTTAATTGTATACTTTCCTTCAGAATTTGGTCTAAATTT
>JAKPAR010000073.1 GCA_029779375.1 Bacillota bacterium
GAATTTAAAAATGTATATTTTAAATACAACAAAAATAGTAGATATGTATTAGAAGATGTAAGTTTCTCGATAAATCCTGGAGAAACTTTAGCTATTATAGGATCTACAGGTTCAGGCAAAACTACTTTAATCAACTTAATACCTAGATTTTACGACCCTATTAAAGGAATTGTAAAAATAGATGGAATTGATATCAAGGATATGGACCCTAAAGAATTGAGAGAAAAAATAGCTATGGTTCCTCAAAGAACTTTACTATTTACAGGTAGTATAAAAGAAAATATTAAATGGGGAAATGAAAATGCTACGGACGAAAATGTAGAACAAGCAGCTAAAATTGCAAAAGCTCATGATTTTATCATGTCTTTTAATGAAGGCTATGATACATATTTAGGCCAAGGAGGAGTGAATTTATCGGGAGGGCAAAAGCAAAGGATTGCTATAGCTAGAGCTATCATAAAAGAGCCTAAACTCTTAATTTTAGATGATAGTACTTCTGCCTTAGATATGATTACAGAAAAACAAATAAAAAAGGAATTAAAAGAACATTTTAAAAATACCACTACCATAATGATAGCTCAAAGGATAACTTCTGTAATGGATGCAGATAAAATTCTTGTGATGGATAAAGGCAAAATAGTTAGCATAGGAACTCATAATGAGCTTATGAAAAACTCAAAAACTTATATAGATATATATCACTCTCAAATTGGTAAGGAGGCAACAGATATTGGATCCTAAATATAGTACAAGAAGAACTGGGAAATTTTCAGGAGGCAGAAATTCAGTAATGCCTGTCGAAAAACCCAAGAATATAAAATACACTTTAAATAGATTGTGGGGATTTTTTAAAGCTGAGAAATTTAAGCTTTTCATAATATTTTTATTGATACTGATATCTGGAGTATTAAATCTATCAGTTCCATTTTTAATTGGGAAAGCCATAGATGCAATATTTCCTGGAGTACATTCTGTAAAATTTGACAAATTAAATACTATAGCTATGGTATTGCTATTTATATATATATTAAATAGCATATTGACTTTTTTGCAAGAATATATGGTTGCAGGAATTTCTCAAAGAATAGTATATGATATAAGAGAAAGTTTATTTAATAAACTTCAAACTTTACCTATTATATTTTTTGATACTACTACCCATGGAGAGCTTATGAGCAGATTGACTAATGATATAGATGATATAAGTACTACTATATCTCAATCTATCATACAGCTTATGTCTTCTATAGTAAATATAGTTGGCTCTTTAGCTATGATGCTATATTTAAGTAAATTGATGACTATAGCTAGTCTTGTAACAGTTCCTATGGTATATTTCCTTACAAAAACTGTTGCCAACAAGACAAAAATATTATTTAAAGAACAACAACAAGCTTTAGGTATGTTAAATGGACATATTGAAGAAACCATAGGTGGAATCAGTGTAGTAAAAGCTTTTAACAAACAAAACAAAGTAATAGATGAATTTATATCTCAAAACAATAAATTAAGGGATATAGGAATTAAAGCACAAATTTGGTCAGGATTTATCATGCCTATCATGAATGTTATAGGTAATTTGGGTTTTACAGTTGTAGCTATATTGGGAGGAGTATTGGCCGTAAAAGGAAAAATTTCTGTAGGCATAATAGCAAGCTTTATATCATATTCTAAACAATTTACTAGACCATTAAATGAATTGGCAAGTACTTTCAATACATTGCAATCAGGTATAGCAGGAGCTGAAAGAGTATTTGAAATATTGGATGAAGAGGAGGAAAGAAAAGACTCTAAAGATTCAATTGTTGCAGAACAAATTAAAGGGCAAGTGGAATTTAAAAATGTTAGTTTCGAATATGAAAAAGGAGAAAATGTCCTTAAAAATGTGTCTTTTAAAGTAGAGGCTGGAGAAAACATTGCTTTGGTAGGGCCTACTGGTGCTGGGAAAACTACAATAGTGAACTTATTGACAGGATTTTATGAAATAAAAAAAGGTGAAATATTAATTGATGGAATAAATATTAGAAACTATCAAAAGGATAGCTTGAGAAAAATATTTGGGATGGTTTTACAAGATACCTATTTATTTTCAGGAACTGTAAAGGAAAATATAAGATATGGAAAGCTAGATGCTACTGACGAAGAAATAAAAATAGCTGCCAAAATGTCTAATGCAGATGAATTTATAGATAGATTGCCTAATGGTTATGATACTATGCTTTATGAGGGAGGTACAAATTTAAGTCAAGGACAAAGACAGCTATTAGCTATTTCTAGAGCTGTTTTGGCTAATCCAAAAATACTTATACTTGATGAAGCTACTTCTAGTGTGGATACAAGAACAGAATTAAAAATTCAAGAAGCCATGGCTAAACTTATGAAAAATCGTACTACTTTCATAATAGCTCATCGTCTTAGTACAATTAGAGATGCAGATACAATAATGGTGATAGACAAAGGACAAATTATAGAAAAAGGTAATCACAAACAACTCATGGATAAAAGAGGGTTTTATTACAATTTGTATACAGCTCAAGGGGATAGTTCTTCCACATCTCTTATTCTATAAAATTTTTTCAAAAGCTATTCTTTTGCTTCCATCCTCTAAGTAAATTATTCCACAGTACTCAAATTTGTTTTTCTTAAGTAATTTCTGCATAGCCAAATTTTCTTCATGAGTATCCACTTTGATACTGTGTACACCCTTATCTAAACACATTTCCTCTACTTTTCCCATGATTGCAGTTGCAAGTCCCTGCCTTTTATATTTTGGATCAATTGCCATCCTGTGAACAACTGCATATTCATTGTTGCTGATCCATTTGCCATTATAAATATGCTCATAAGTCTTTTCTCCATCAAAAGAGATAGATACAGTTCCAATTATGGTATCATCCTCCAACAAAACATATCCATTTTCATTTTTTATATCCATAAGTATGGTTTCTGTATTAGGATAATTGTTTTGCCACTGATCAATTCCCTGTTCTTTGAAATGCTTTTGTGCCTGTTTAATGATATTCATTATATTATCAATATCTGATTCAACAGCTTTTCGAAATTCCAATATTATCAGTCCTTTCATTTCACAAAATTTTTTTTACTCCACAAATATTTCCTATAGATTTTATAATAACACAAATCTTTTAATGCATAAATTTTTATTTAAAAAAGTCAAGATTTAATATTAAACCTTGACTTTTAAGAATTAAATTTTTATATTTTTATATTTTTCTATTTTAATAGGCGACAATCTCTTTGATCATTAGTTCCCTACCACCAAGAAGCTCCCAATCCTTGCTTCCACATTTTGGACATTGTTTGTTGGATGTAAGCAAATTAAATACTTTGTTGCAATTTTTACATATGCAATTGCCTGGCAATATCTCAATTTCTAGTTCTGTATCCTGCAAAAGAGTACCATCCACTGCAGCTGGATAACAGTCCTCTACATATTTAGGTATCACAGAAGACAATTCTCCAATTTGAAGTACTAATTTTTCAATATTTGTAACCTCATTTTCATTTGCAAAATCTTCAACTATTTTTACTATTTGAATTATAACTCCCAATTCATGCAAATAAGCTCACCTCTATTTTTTATTTGAGCCAGTAAGTGTCTTTTTAATACTATGAGTCACCATTCTACCTTTACGAGCAATCATGTTTTTAACAATCACTGGTTTAAGCTTTTCAAAAGGCACATTTTGAACATCGTATCTTCTCACAAGAGATATAGCGTCAAATTTGCATCTAGTTGTACATGCACCACAACCTACGCACATATATTCATCTACAACTGTAGCACCACAACCAAGACAACGTTCTGTTTCCTTCTTAACTTGTTCTTCTGTAAATGTAGCACGCAAATCCTCGAAAGATGTTTTTGCTTTAGCTCCATCTACATAATCTGTTCTCTGTCTTGGAAGTCGGTCATATTCGTCAAAATCTAAAACTGACTTATCAAATGCACGATATTCTCTTCTGTCACGACCTATAAGCAAATCTTGTCCTGGGTGAACATATCTGTGAATTGAAATTGCTCCTTCTTTGCCCAATGCAATAGCATCTATGGCAAATTTAGGTCCAGTCACTACATCTCCACCTGCAAACACATCTGCTTCTCCCGTCTGAAGAGTAGCTTGATCTACTTTAACCGTCTTGTTGGGATTTAATTCCATTTTCAAACCTTCTAGTAGCCCTCCCCAATCAATTGCTTGACCTATTGAAAGCAGCACTGTATCTGCCTTAACAATTTTAGTTTCATTTTCATCAAATTTAGGATTAAATCTCTTATTTTCGTCAAAAACTGAAATGCATTTTTTAAATTCTACACCTACAACACGACCATTTTTTGTAACAATGCGTTTAGGTCCCCAGGAATTGTTAATTCCAATATCTTCTGACATTGCTTCTTCAATTTCTTCATCAAGAGCTGGCATCTCTTTTCTACTTTCAAGACAGAACATATCAACCTTTGAAGCTCCAACTCTTGTAGCTGTTCTTGCAACATCAATAGCAACATTACCACCACCGATTACAACAACATTTCCTCCAAGTTTCACTTCATTGCCTAAATTTACATTTCGCAAGAAATCAACGCCCGTGAAAACACCTTCTGCCTCTTCGCCTTCAATACCAAGTTTTCTGCCTGATTGAGCTCCAATTGCAATATAAAATGCTTCATATCCTTGTTTCCTCAAATCATCAAGACTTATATCTTTACCCACTTCAACACCGGTCTTAAACTCTACCCCCAGTTCTTTTAAGATATCTATTTCTGCATTTACCACATCTTTTCCCAATCTATAGGATGGAATTCCAAGAGTCAACATACCTCCAAGAACATTTTGTTTTTCAAATACTGTTACCTTGTATCCATCAATAGCTAGATAATATGCACAGGAAAGCCCTGATGGTCCAGCTCCTACAATAGCAATTTTATTTCCATATTCATGTCTCAATTTTGGCACATATCGGTACTCTGCATTTAAATCCTGTTCAGCAATAAATTTTTTGATTTCGTCTATTGCAACAGGATCATCAACATTTCCTCTAGTACATGCAGATTCACAACTCCTAGGACATATACGTCCACATACTGCAGGAAATGGATTTTCTTTTTTGATAAGTTCTAAAGCTTCTTTGTATCTTCCTTGAGAAGCCAATTTAATATAACCTTGAACAGAAATGTGAGCTGGACACTGAGTCTTGCAAGGACTTGTTCCTGTATCTAAAACATTTTTCCTATTTGTACGATAATCTGGATTCCATTTGTCTGGACCCCATTTTGTATTGGATGGCAAATCCTCTCTTTTCTCAACAACTTGAGCTTCGGCACATAATTTTTGTCCCAGTTTCAAGGCATTTACAGGGCAAACCTGAACACATTCTCCACAAGCAACACATTTATCCTTATCAACATGAGAAACATAATTAGAACGCACCATATCATTATTTAAAAACATTTCTGCAGTCCTTAGGGATAAGCAACTACATCCACAACAATTGCAAATTGCATGAGTTTTCCCTGGCCCATCTGTATTTGGTATTTGATGCATAAGACCATTTTCTTCCGCTCTCTTTATGATTTCAAAAGCTTCTTCTCGAGTAATCTGTCTGCCCCTGCCCGTACGAATATAAAACTCTGCAGCATGACCCATTTGAATACACATGTCTTCCTTTAAATGTCCGCACCCTTCTCCCATAGCCTCTCTAACTGTACGACAAGCACAATCTGAAACTGAAAAAATTTCATTTTCATTGAGATATTTTGAAACTTCCTCATAAGAGGCCCTTCTAGTTTCACCATCAATAGCCATCTCAATTGGTATGACACGCATAAGGCCTGTCCCTATAGGAAAAACACCAGCTGTTTGAGGACCTCTAACCTTTCCGTATGCGTCAAAAGCTTCAGCAAGTTGTGGATACTTTTTGACATTTTCCCTGTTGTTAACTATCATTTCCATAACCCCTGGAACCCAAATCTCAAGCCAATACTTATCAACACCTTCTTTTTTACCAACAAAGCAAACGCCAGCAACTGCCAATTCCCACAATATCCTCTTTGTATCTTTTAAAGATCTACCACACAGTGGAGCTACTTCTTCTGCACTTTTAGGATTTCTAAATTCCAGACAAAGGCCTACTTCTGCCATTTCATCTGTAACAATAGGTTCTAAAATCAGATATTCAGGATCTGAATAGGTATAGGCTGATTTAGAACCTGATTTTTTTCCACCAATATGATTGGCAAGTTCTAATACTTTTGGATTGCCCATTTATTTTCCCCCCACGATTATATTATTGTTCCTTCCAATTTTTCACTTCAGTGCGAATCCAGTTCGCCCATTCTTCAATTCCCTCTCCTGTTTTTGCAGAAATAGGAATGATTTTAATATTTGGATTTAAATGTTTTGCACGTTTCTTAACTGCTTCTAAATCAAAATCAAAATACTCCAATGTATCAATTTTGTTAATCAGCAATACATCGACAATTGAAAACATCAAAGGATATTTTAAAGGCTTATCATCTCCCTCTGGCACACTTAAAATCATGGCATTTTTAGATGCACCAGTATCAAACTCCGCTGGACATACTAGATTGCCTACATTCTCCAAAATAACAAAATCAAGTCCTTCTGCTTCAAGCCCCAATAATCCTTGTCTAGTCATATCCGCATCTAAATGACACATACCCCCTGTATGTAACTGTATGACTTTTGCACCAGTTTTAGCCACTGCATGAGCATCTACATCAGAATCAATATCTGCCTCCATGACACCTATACTCATCTCTGATTTCAATGCTTCAATAGTTCTTAAAACCGTAGTCGTTTTACCTGAACCTGGTGAACTCATGAGATTCAATAAAAAAATCTTGTCCTTTTTAAGTTCCTCCCTAAGTAAATCTGCTTGTCGATTGTTGTTTTCAAATACACTTTCCTTGATTTCTAGAACTTTAAAGGTTTTCATACAATATTCCACCTCTCCATAATTTTTTTGACCTTAAAATACCAAAAATATCTCCAAAAATTCTTATTTTTCTAATATTTTAATTGTATTAAAAACAAAAATAGCTGTCAAAAAATAATAATGTTGGAATTTAAACGTTTTCCAACATTATGTTTCAAGTTTAGTTTACAGTTATATGCTAAATAAACCCCTATACTTTGACAATTTATAAACAATGTGTGTAACTTTCACTCCAAAGCAAAAAAGACTTACAATAAAAACTTTTTAAAAAAATCGTTCCAATAAATCTTGAGAATATCTGATACAATTTTCCATTGAAAGTGTACTCATGATTTCACCAGCTAAATATACATTATTCTTTCCCTGCATCTTCTCCATCTTGTCATAAAATCCATTTTTTAGCGATATTGTATCCACATAAGGGCAATGTCTCCAATGCTTTGCCTGGTAGAGCCTTAAATTCTTTATGCCCAAATTTAGCAAATCATCTTTGATAATATCTAAACTGGACTTTTCTGAATTCTTCGCAGGATCGTAAGCATATAAAATAACCATTCCTTCGCCATGATATTCATCCCATCTTGAATCCCATATAGTGATATGGCCTTGCCTATTTGGAGACAAGTTTTCCAATATACATCCACAACCTTTGGGAACCTTGTCCACAATAAAAGCATATACATTAAATGATTGATATTTTATACTTTTTAAACATTTTTTCATATCAGAATCCCAAAAATGAAGATCTAAAAATTGCTCCAAAGGAGCAGTTAAGATGACCCTATCAAATTCAAGCAACTCATATTGAGTTTTCACCCATAGTGTTTCATTGGAAGATAGCGAAATGTCTACTACTCTTTGCCCTAGGCGAATATCTTTAATTTGACTTCCCAAAGCCTCCGCCAAAGAAGAAACTCCATTATTCCATGTATAAAATTTGGGCAAATCCATAAAAGACATTAAATGGTCATAATTCATGATTCTAAGTACATAAAGAGCTGGAACTTCCTCAATATTCCCAAGTCCAAAGATTGTAAAGTATTGTACATAAATGGTTTTCAATATTTGAAACTCATGCATATCGCACCACTCTGAAAAAGGGAGCATAAGAGAATACTCAGTATTTTCATTGCTAGCATTTTTAAGTGAATTGTACATTGACAATACTCTAGGCAATCTATCTAGTTCCTCTACAAAATCCCCCAAATTCTCCTTGGGTATGGGCATTATTTTTTGTCCATTTACATTGTAATTACTTCTAGACAACTTCGGCCCATCGGCTTTAATATTTAGCCTCTTCATCAATGCCCTAAGATTTAATTGCGAAGGCAGTCCAAAAATTGCTCCCAATTCGTAGGATTTTCCCTTGTACCAAATTGTATGTAATTTCCCACCAAGTCGTTCACTCTTTTCAAAAACAGTTACATTTTCATATCCTCTTCTTTGGAGTCCTTCTGCTATGACAAGGCCAGAAAGCCCCCCTCCAACAACTGCAACTTTACAATCCGATTTATTCATCTTTATCACCACGCTTTGAAGAATTTATCAATGCTGAAAGCCAAAGTGGCAATGTATCTAAATCTGCATTGTTCTGTAAAGCTCTTTCAAGAATAGCTTCAACAGGCGTCTTGCCTACATTGTAGCCACTGGAATTTATACTATGAAAATTGTACTGTCTTACAAATTTATCAATTTCCCGTTCAATTTCTTCAAAAGAATTGATTTCACTATTTGAGTTAATTTTGTTGTAAAACTCTGTGACTAAAAACTCATTGAACTCTCTCATATCATCTAATATAGTGCTGTCATCAGGAGAAATAAATATGTGATTGATATTAAAATTTTCTATTATTTCCTTGTACTTGTCCCCTTTTACGAAATAAGACAAAAAAGCTTTTTCCTTTTCAGTAACTAAATTTTCAATACTTAAATTAAAAGTTTCAAGCAAATACACAAACTTTAACTCAAAATAATTCCAAACATCAATATCTTGCTTTTTATTATATAGCTTTACCGCCCCCCATTTTGAAGAAGTATCATAGAGACTATACTGATATATTTTCCCTATTCCATCAAAAGTTCCGATAAAATCAATTTTCTGTATCACCAAATACCCTGGATAGACTTCCTCTCCATTTAAAAAATTAAGTTTATCCTTTTTTTCTTTTCTATTGTTTTTATAGAGTTCTTTGTTCATAGAATATTCTTCCCTTTGGGCTCTCTTTGTCAAATTGTTTCGCTTTAAGACATTGTAAATACCCGTTTCTCCTATATCAAATCCTTCAGCCCTTAGTTCATAATAGATTCTCTTAGGACCATCAGCTGGATATTTGACCACATAGGAAAGTATTTCCTGCTCAAGGGCCTTACTGACTTTGTTGGGCATTTGAGGTTTTTTAGGTTCCCTATTTTCAAGACCAGCCATTCCATATTTTTTATAAGCCCTATGCCAATTGTAAAAGGTTGTCCTTGAAATTCCAAACATCTCGCATGTCTTGGAAACATTGTTTTCTTTTAAGGCATGTTTCAATATCATGTACTTGCTATATGCATTAAAACCCTTGGATTTCAAATTTAAACCCCCTCTAAAGAAAAGATGGTTTTAAGGTGAATGTATATTGAATATTATATCATAAAATCATATACTAAAATCAATGGAATAGGCTTAAACCAATATACTTGGTGAAAAGCTGGAGGTGATTTATAAATATGAAAAAAATAATATCCATATTGTTAATTTTAATTGGAACAGTCTTTCTATTGAGTCCTTTTATCAAAGACCAAATCATTAAATACTATAGCAATTCTATATTGGAGGCTAATATTAGTCCAGAAATCCTAAAAGAAAATAATGAAAATACTAATTTAGAAGTAAAATTTGATTTTTCATCAGTTAAAGATATAGACATAAAATCCATACTAAAGGAACCTCGAAATTTTAATAAGGATTTGCTATTTGGAAGTCTCATGGATATGCTGTCAGATGATAAGGCTAATAAGAGAAGAAAACCCATAATCTCACTTATGACTTGCTATCATTCTTCTAATACAGGAAAGAGGTTTTTTGCACTGGGAGAATTAGTAGATGAATATCCTATAGACTAAATGTTTTTGATATTCTAAAAGTACCCCAAATTCTTATTGAAAATTCCTCTAGAAGAAATATATAATAACCCTATGATAATTCATAGGGAGGCTAGGGGATGATAAGTTTAATGGATAAACAAAAAATAATAATAGATGGATTTTTAGGAGGAAAATCTCAATGGGCACTCCACAGAGAGACTGGAATTGATAGAAAAACAATTAGAAAATATATCAGAGAATATGAAGAAAAAAGAGCTATGCTATTGGAGGGAGAAGGAGATAAAATAATTTTAACTGAAGAAATTGTAGAACCACCAAAATACGATGCGAGTAATAGAACTAAAGTTAAATTAACAAATGAAATAAT
>JAKPAR010000092.1 GCA_029779375.1 Bacillota bacterium
TTATCCTATGATGTCAAGTTATTTATAATATATTGTGAGGAGATTTATTATGAAAATACTTATGAAACCAATTGAAATGATTGCATGGTTTAACAATACAAATCATCCAATTCCTTTGAGATTTAGAATAGAATCTGAAGATAAAACAAATTTCGTTGTAAAAATAGATAAGATCATCTTCAAAGAAGAAGAAAAAATAGCAGGTAATAGAATGGTTGTTTACAGATGCGAAGGTGTTATTGGCGATTTAAAAAAAATATTTGAATTAAAGTATGAGCTCACAACCTGCAAGTGGTTTTTATTTAAAATGTAAATCAACAAAATAAGCATATCTCTCTCCCATCTCCATGATATGCTTTAGATTAAATCATTTTTTACTAGGTATATTTCTAGTAGCAACTATATTTGCCCCAGTATTAAATATATTTTCTAATATTATGTCCCCTATAGATATTGGGGCTTTTATTTTAATTCTATTTATCTCTTCCATGCATTTAAATATCATATCTTTTGGAATAGCTCTATCTGTTTTTACTGGAAGCACAGGCAATACCCCTCCTTCTACCGCAATAGTAGTAGTTAAAATTCTCCTGGGATCTGTCACTTCTTGTAGAGCATACTCTTTCCCTCTAGCACAAGTGTATCCGGTTATTAGATATCCGTTTTCTGTATCTTCAACTCTTATTTCACAACCCACTGGGCAAGCTATGCATGTAATATCTCTAATCATTTTCTTCACCTTCAATATCAACTCTTATACTGCCCTTTATATTTTTAATCACATCATTTTTTAAAGGTATTTGTATCATTTCAGAAGGAACTATAATTTTGTACTTTTTTTCTATTAACACTTTATCTTCTGAATATATCTTTACAATTGGATTTCGATATATTTTTCTACTTCTAAAGCATATTAGTGCACCATTTTCATCATCAAGGGCAATTCTTTGAGGAAGTACATAAATGAGCTTATCTCCAGGATATACATCTACGTATTTCTTGTTATTTAGTTCTCCTCTTGCAAATCTAGCTGCATTTTTCCCTGCAATTCTGCTTTCTCTTGTCACAAAATCCACTATATCATGTACATGTAATACATTCCCACAAGAAAAAATACCTGGTATTTCTGTTTGCATATTGCTGTCTACGAAAGGTCCTTTTGTTCTAGGATCTAAAGTCACTTCAGCTTTTTGACTTATTTCGTTCTCTGGAATAAGCCCAACGGATAAAAGCAAAGTGTCACAATTTATATATTCTCTTGTACCTTCAATCTCATTGAATTTACTATCAACCTCTGCTATAGTTACGCCCTCGACCCTATTTTTGCCATGAACTTCTACTACTTTATGACTTAATAAAAGTGGTATGTCAAAATCATTTAGACATTGATGAATATTTCTATTGAGCCCACTTGAATGAGGCATAATTTCAACAACGGCTTTCACTTTAGCTCCTTCCAAAGTCATCCTTCGTGCCATTATGAGCCCAATATCACCTGAACCATATATTACAACCTCTTTGCCTACAAGATAGCCCTCCATATTAATCAATCTTTGTGCCATCCCAGCATTGTATACTCCAGATGGTCTAAATCCTTTAACTCCTATAGCTCCTGCCGTTCTTTCTCTGCATCCCATAGCTAATACAATTG
>JAKPAR010000100.1 GCA_029779375.1 Bacillota bacterium
CAGATGTTAGAAATAAAAATATAGTAGATGCTGGAAAGATACTTACAGATTTACAATTTAAGTACAATACAGAGACTATAGAAGTTACAGAAAAATCCATAGTCATAGATCAGTTCCCATTACCTGGAACAGAAGTAAGTAGGGGCGCTATTATAGATTTGTATTTAAATGATAAGAGAAAAAATTCGAATATTATAGTAATGCCTGAACTTACTGGTAAAAATAAAGATGAAGTAATTAAAATTTTAGACGAGATGAATTTAAAATATAAACTTAATGGGAATGGTACTGTTACAAGTCAGAAACCAAGTCCAGGTACAGAAATTGATGAAAATATAATAGTTGAAGTTGAATTTTCTGACATTAAAGAGTAATATATTAAAGGGCGACTTTATAGTTGCCTTTTAATTGATTTACAAATAAAGAAAAAACTAAAGAGGTGAAATCATGGAGCTTGAAACTCTTGTTAAAGGATTAGAAATTGAAAAAATAAATGGGAGTTTAGATAAAGATATAGTTGGAATTTGTTACAATTCTAGAGAAACAAAAGAAAAATATTTATTTGTTGCAATTGAAGGATTTAAAACAGATGGTCATAAGTACATAGAAGATGCTATAAAAAGAGGTGCTACTGCAATTATAGTTGAAAAAGATGTTGAAATATTAGATGAAGACATTACACTTATAAAAGTTAAAGATAGCAGAGCTAGTCTTTCTAAGGTGAGTTCTAATTTTTATGATAGTCCGTCGAAAAATATGGAGATGATAGGGATTACAGGTACAAATGGAAAGACTACTATTACTTATTTAGTGCAAAGTATTTTGGAATGTGCTGATAGAAAAACTGGAATCATTGGAACAATTGGAAGCGTTATAAATGGAGAATTGAAAAAAACTGAAAATACCACACCAGAATCATTGGTTATTCAAAAGTATTTGCATGATATGCATAGAGAAAAAATAGAGTATTGCGTTATGGAAGTTTCATCCCATTCATTGGATTTAAAGAGAGTTATGGATTGTAATTTTGATGTAGGTATATTTACAAATTTAAGTAGAGATCATTTGGATTATCATGAAACAATAGAAAATTATTTCAATGCAAAATTGAAATTATTTTATATGACTAGTAAATGCAATATAATAAATATTGATGATTTTTATGGACAAAAAATTGTTAAAAAAATTTCTTCAATTGATACTCCTATTCTTACCTATGGAATTAGAGAAAGTTCAGATATTTATGCAACTAATATAGAATATCATTCTAGAGGTGTTGATTTTGTATTAAATACACCAAAGGGCTCTATAGATATAAATTTAAATATTCCTGGTGAATTTAGCATATATAATTCTCTTGCAGCAGCTAGTTGTGGCTATTTTTATGGTATTGAGCTTGAAACAATAAAAAACGGTCTTGAAGCCGTAAAAGGGGTTAAAGGAAGATTTGAACTTGTTCCTACAGATAGAGATTTTACAGTAATAATAGATTTTGCACATACTCCAGATGGTCTTGAAAAAGTTTTGACTGCTATTGAAAAATTTAGGGAAGGAAGAATAGTTGTAGTTTTTGGAGCTGGGGGCAATAGAGATAAGACAAAAAGACCTATAATGGGAGAAACTGTCGGCAGGTATGCAGATTTTTTGATTGTTACTTCAGACAATCCCAGATATGAAGAACCAGAAGAAATCATAGATGATGTAGTAGAAGGAGTAAAAAAAGTCAATGCTAATTATATAAAGATTGTTGATAGGAAAGAAGCCATAGAATATGCTATAAAAAATGCAAAACCTAAGGATATTATTTTACTTGCTGGGAAAGGTCATGAAACATACACTATTATTAAGGACAATATAATACCTTTTGATGAAAGACAAATTGTCTTAGATACTTTAAAAAAATTGGATAATTAGTTTTATACAAGAGAGGAGAAATTACAATGATTGAATATACAGATGCGATAAGGATTACTGTTATTTCTTTTGCTATAACGATTATTTTGGGTCCAATACTTATACCACTTTTAAGAAAGTTAAAAATTGGGCAAAATGTTAGAGAGGAAGGTCCTAAAACTCACTTAAAAAAAAGTGGAACTCCTACCATGGGTGGAGTGATTATGCTTATTGCATTAATTATTACTACATTTACATCTGGAATGATGAATAGAGATATGTATGTATTGCTTTTATCTACTCTTGGATTTGGGCTCATTGGGTTTATTGATGATTATATAAAGGTAGCTAAAAAGAGATCTTTGGGATTAAAGCCTTATCAAAAACTTATTGGTCAAATTATATTGGCGACAATATTGGCAGTTTACCAATCTCATACTTCTGTATTGGGGACAAAAATACTTATTCCTTTTGCAGCAAATAAATATTTAGATTTAGGAGCTTTTTATGTGCCTTTCATTGTTTTTGTTGTAGTTGGCACTGTAAACAGTGTGAATTTAACTGATGGTCTTGATGGATTGGCTTCTGGTGTTACTTTGATAGTTCTATCTTTTTTTGGGCTCGTAGCTCTAAATTGGGGTATGACTAGTACTTCTATTTTTGCAGCAGCAATGGCAGGTGCATGTCTTGGGTTTTTGGTGTATAATTCTTATCCTGCTAGAGTTTTTATGGGAGATACAGGTTCTCTTGCCCTTGGAGGTGCTGTCTCAGCTATTGCAATACTTCTTAATTTGCCATTAGTCATTCCTATTGCTGGTGGAATATATTTCATAGAAGCTCTATCTGTTATTATTCAAGTCATATCATATAAATTGACTGGGAAAAGGGTCTTTTTAATGGCTCCATTACATCATCACTTTGAACAAAAAGGATGGCCAGAAACTAGAGTTGTAGCTGTTTTTTGGATTGCAACAGTTATACTTTGTTTAATTGGAATTGTAAGTGTAAATTAAATTAGAAAGCTAGGTGTTTGAAATGGATTTAAAAAATAAAAATGTACTTATTTTAGGATTAGGAATTAGCGGCGTTTCTACTGTTAAAGCTCTAGACAAATTGGGAGCAAATATTGTTATAAGCGATGCAAAAAAAGAAGAAGAACTAAAAGATTTTCTGGAAGAGATAGATTCTTATGGAGCTAAATTGTATTTAGGAACAAATGATATACCATTAGATGATATAGATTTGATCATAAAAAGTCCTGGAATTCCATTAGGGTTGCCTATTATACAAAAAGCCGAAAAACTTAATATTGAAGTTATGACTGATATAGAACTTGCCTATAGATTGAATATTAAAAATAAATTTATAGCTATTACTGGTACCAATGGGAAAACTACAACAACTACTTTGACAGGTGAATTTTTTAAAAAAGCTGGATATCCATGTCATGTAGTTGGCAATATTGGTGTGGGAATACTTTGGGAAGTAGTAAATTCAAGTGCTAATGATATCTTTGTTATAGAAACTAGTAGTTTTCAATTGGAAAGCACAAAATATTTCAAACCTAAGGTGAGTCTCATTATAAATATCACTCCTGATCATATAAATTGGCATGGTTCTTATGAAAAATATATAGAGGCAAAGAAAAAAATACTTATAAAGCAAGATAGTGAAGACTATACTGTATTAAATTATGATAATGATATTTTAAGAAGCATTAAAAATGAATTGCATTCAAATGTTATATGGTTTAGCACAAACAATATTTTAGATAGTGGTGTATATATAGATGGAGACTATATAGTTATAAATACTGGAAGTGAAAAAATAAAGGTTATGCCTTGGAATGAAATAAAAATTCCTGGTAAGCACAATCTAGAAAATGCACTAGGAAGTATAGCTATTGGATATGCTATGGGAATAGATATTGATACTATGGCTAATGTACTTAGAACCTTTGAAGGAGTAGAACACAGAATAGAATATGTAACTACTATAGATGGAATAAAGTTTTACAATGATTCAAAAGGAACCAATCCAGATGCAAGCATTAAAGCAGTTGAAGCTCTTAAAGGACCAATTGTACTTATAGCAGGTGGTATGGACAAAGGGACTGAATTTGATGATTTTGTTAAATCATTTGATGGAAAGGTTAAGTCTTTGGTGCTTTTAGGAGAAACTAAAGAAAAAATTAAACAAACTGCAATTAATCATGGCTTTAATAATATATATATAGTAAATAATATGAAAGAAGCAGTAAATAAGTGTTTTGAGCTAGCTGAAAATGGAGATGAAATATTGCTTTCACCTGCTTGTGCAAGTTGGGATATGTATAAAAGTTATGAAGAAAGGGGCAGGGATTTTAAAAAAGCTGCTTTTGAATTAAAGGAGGAAAAGTGATGGCGAAAAAGAGAGCTAGTGATTTTACTTTGCTCTTATCTACTATCCTATTGGTATTCATAGGAATTATCATGGTTTTTAGTTCTAGCTGGCCTGATGCAATATATAAGATGAAAGATGGATACTATTTTTTAAGGAAACAAATAATAGCCAGTGTATTAGGATTATTTATTCTATTTTTCTTTATGAATTTTAATTATAAAAAATTAGAGAAAATGGCTACTCCTATTTTCATTTTGTCATTGCTATCAGGGCTGTTGGTATTTACCCCACTTGGCAGGGAATTTAATGGTGCAAGGAGATGGGTATATATAGGCTTTACTACTTTTATGCCTTCAGATTTAATAAAAATAGGTTCTATAATATATATGTCATATTTTTTATCTAGAAATAGAGATAAAATCAAAAATTTAAAAAAAGGTGTACTGCCATCTCTTATCATTATAGGGATTTCATGTGGGCTTATAATTGCACAAAAAGACTTAAGTACAAGTGTTACTTTGGGATTGACTTTGATTAGTATGGTATTTGTAGCAGGAATTCAAATTGTATATTTAGTAGTTTTGGGTGTTATGGGGGGCTTTGGAATATATAAGGCAATTATGGCAGAAGAATTTAGAAAGATGAGAATGCTTGCATTTAGAGATCCTTTTTTATATAAAAATGACTATGGATGGCAAGCTGTTCAATCTCTTTATGCATTAGGTTCTGGAGGATTGTTTGGGTTAGGTTTGGGAAAGAGTAGGCAGAAATTCTTTTATATTCCTGAGCCATATAATGATTTTATCTTTTCTATTAT
This sequence comes from Bacillota bacterium, assembly GCA_029779375.1. Taxonomy (GTDB): domain Bacteria; phylum Bacillota; class Clostridia; order Tissierellales; family Sporanaerobacteraceae; genus Sporanaerobacter. The sequence goes on from JAKPAR010000100.1 coordinate 5,093, forward strand.
TGGTGAGGAATTAGGTTTTTTAGGTTGTCTAACGGTTATATTATTATTCTTATTGCTTATATGGCGAGGGATAAAAATAGCACTGAATATTGATGATCTTTTCGGATGTTTTTTGGCTACTGGTATTACTGCACTTATTACAATACAAACTCTAATACATATAGCAGTAGTCACATCTTCTGTTCCTACAACTGGAATTCCATTACCACTTATTAGTGCTGGAGGTACTTCTCTTATACTATATATGGGTTCCATAGGAATACTTTTGAATATATCAAGGCATACGCAACTAGATAGGAGTTGAAGATAAATGAAATTTTTAATTACTGGTGGAGGAACTGGTGGACATATTTATCCTGCATTAGCCATTGCCAATGAAATTAAGGAAAGATATAAAGATGCAGATATATTATATGTTGGTACTGAGAAAGGTATGGAAAGTGAATTGGTTCCTAAAGAGGGTTTTAAATTTAAGACTATACGTGTACAAGGCTTTCCTAGA
>JAKPAR010000110.1 GCA_029779375.1 Bacillota bacterium
TGGATCAGGAAGCGGTCAGTGAATCAATAAAATATGCAACTATAATGGTAGCTACAGTTCCAGTGCTATGTATATATCCATTTGTACAAAAGTATTTTGTTAAAGGTGTTTTAATAGGATCTGTTAAAGGTTGATTTTAATTGATTGCTGCAGAAAGGAGAAATAAAAACATATCGATGCAGTTAATAGATATAGAAAAAGAAAAGGAATCAACCGCTTTTTAGCCTTAATAAAAGTTTTTCAAATAATTGAAGAAAAGGGGCTGGCTAAAGAAAATAGGATTGAGATTCCCGATTATACTTCCTTAATACATTGGACTCAGCAGGCTACAGTGCTGTCCAATGATTCATTAGACAGCTTTTTAAAAAATAAAAAAGAGCCTTTTTTAGAAGCAGTTTTATACTGGTCAAAACTGGTAAACAAAGATATATCAGAATCAAAAGAGAGAACTATGCCTTTTGACTGGGTAGAAGCTAGCCTCAAAAAAGCAAAAGATTATGCAGATATTGTGGTTATTTCCTCAGCAAATACAGATGCATTAGAAAAAGAATGGAATGAATATGGTCTATCACCTTATGTAAAGGCTATAGCAGGCCAGGAAATGGGGACAAAAGCTAGCTGTATTGCAAGAGTAAAAGATGGAAAATATAAAACTACCCATGCCATTATGATAGGAGATGCTCCTGGGGACCTAGATGCTGCGAGGGAGAACGGAATATTGTTTTATCCTATCATCCCGAAGAAAGAATCTATTTCATGGAAGAGATTTTATGAGGAAGTGTTGGATAAGTTTATAAATCAACAATATGATAGAAATTATGAGTCAAAATTTATAAAAGAATTTAGGGAAGCTTTATCAGTTGACTATACCTCTAGAAACGATTAAGACCAGGCTATTATCAATACTATGTGATAATAAGGAGTGTATATACCAAGTGAGAAAATACAATAAATATATTAAAAAACTTATTTCTAAGATGACCTTAGATCAAAAAGTAGGGGCATTATTGACCTTGGGTTTTTCTGGCACAATTGTAAGACCCCATATTTATGAATTTATTACTAAATATCATTGTGGTGGATTGAGACTCTCCCCTTTGGGGAGATTATAGCTGAGGGAGAGTGGCCTATTTCACTAAAGCTCAGTGATTGATTTATAAATATGCCAATAATTTTAAATTCTAATAAATTTGAGAAAGTCCAAGATCTTTT
>JAKPAR010000145.1 GCA_029779375.1 Bacillota bacterium
TGATATAGAGAATAAAGTTGAAATGAATTTTTTAAAGACCCATCTTAAACAAATGGAAAGCTTGTACAATGTGTTGAGAACTCAAAATCATGAACATAAAAGACATATTCAGACCATTCAATCTATGATTTATTTAGATGAGATACAGTCTGCAAAGGAATATATTGATGGTTTAAGCCAAAACTATAGTCGAACAGATGATATCATATATGTGGGGAATATGGCCTTGACAGCTCTCATAAATGAAAAGAGAAAAGTAGCAGAAATAAACAGTATAGATTTTGGATTTTCCATAAATTGCATCTTAAGTAAACTAAGGATAAGTTCTTGGGATTTATGTAGTGTATTGGGAAATCTCTTGGACAATGCTTTTGAAATTGTCATGAAGAAAAGAGACAATAGACAAGTAAAGTTAGAAATCAATTATGTATATGACAAATATGTTGTTGAAGTGTCTAACAATGGAGAAAAGATATCTGAAGTAGAAATAGATAAAATATTTGAGCCAGGATATACCACCAAAGGTTCTGTAGGAAGAGGATATGGATTGTTTTTAACTAAAAGTCTTATAGAAAAGTATGGTGGTACTATAGAGGTATATTGTCAAGAAAATACTGTTTTTCAAATAATGTTTCCATGTAAAGAAGGTGAAGTAAGTGAATAGAGATTTTGCTTTAAAAATTTCAACTAAATTAGCTAAAAAACTAGATGGAAGCAAACAAGATGTTGAAATTTGGGCTTATGGCTTGGAAATAATCTTGAACTCCGTTATCAAATTTTTAATTATAGCTGTATTGTCTGTTTTTTTAGGAATTTTTCAATATACTATGTTTTGTATTATAGCTTTTGCCTTTTTTCGTCATTTTGGTGGAGGGGTACATTTTAGTACTTATTTGCGATGTTTAAGTTTTGGAGTTGTAAATTTTTTGATTTCAGGGGAAATAGCTTCTTTAGACAAAGTTTTAATTGTTCATGAGATACTTTTTTATATAACATTGGCTTTAGGAGTGGCAGCTATTCTTAAATGGATTCCTGCTGATACCAAGAAAAAACCTATAAAAGAAAAAGAGAAAATAAAAAAGCAAAAAATTAAAACTACTGTTGTTTTAATATCTTGGCTAATACTTATAATATTTTTGGACAAGCACGGGAAAGACACCTATATTCCAGCTATTACATTGGGAGCCTTTGAGAGCCTTTTATTTATGACTCCTTTTGGATACTGGACGATAAATGAAATAGACAATTTTTTAAATAAAATATTTATAAAAACTGAGGAGGTGAAATAAATGATTAAAGGTATTCTTTCTATTTTCGCATCAATATTAGGGATAGTTGCTTCTACAGGAGCTAATGCTGCTAGCGTGTTTATTTTTTATGAACCAGATGTGCCTAATTGTCTAAAGAAGTAGGAGTGGATGATTTTTAATGAAATTTCTTGTTTTAGAAGACGAGGTCTATACTCGAAAATTTATCAAAAAAATCATACTGGAAAATTCTACTGAATCTGAAGTATTTGATACATCAAATAGTAGAGATGCTGTAGATATAGTTATAGCTCAAAATCCACAAATAGCTATTCTTGATATGGAACTTGAAGGCGATGATTTAAATGGTTTGGAAGTAGGTAGAATGATTCAAAAGATTAGTCCTGAAACAAAAATGGTTTTTGTCACTGGACATTCTAAGTATGCAGTATCTGCTTTTGAAGTACATCCTTATGACTATATTTTGAAACCTATAAATGTCAAGAGACTTATAGAAACCATAGTGACTTTAACTAGAAACCTAGAAAAAAATTTCATGGATGGGAAAAGAGGTATTGAGAAAATTGTAGTCAAAAATGGCCATGAGATGCTTTTTGTACCAGTAGATGATATATCATATATAGAAAAGGCTAATAGAAAGACTTTTATACATGATGGGAAAAATTTTTATTCTGTTCAAGATACTTTGCAGGAATTGGAGAAAAAATTAGGAAATAATTTTTTGCGAGTTCACAAGTCTTATATTGTAAATAAAGACAAAATAGATAAAATAAAAGAGGTTGGGGAAAGAACATATGAAATTAAGTTTTTAAATAGTCATAAGGTAGCATACATGAGCAGAACAGGATATGGGAAATTTAAAGAAGAGTTAAAAAAATGGATATTGTAAAAAAATAGTACGCCAATATTGGCGTACTATTTTTGTGCCTAATTTTACATGAAAGGTGGCTGGTTAAACATGAAAATAGGACAGTTGTGAAAAGCTGGAGGGTTTTTAATATTTTTATAGAAAATTAAAGTTAAGTTAAAGTTAAATTGCTGAAGGAGTGTGTGTTTATGGGTCTTATAAAAAATGAATTAAAGGATCTTTGTATTATAGTCATATTCATGCTGGATTCCTTGAAAAAGGAAGGCCTCATAAGCGAAGAAGAATATATAAAAAATACTAAAGTAAAAGAAGAATTTTTGGAAAACTTTTCTGAAAGAGTGATTTAAAGCGATTTTGCTCTTGTAAAATTTGTAATAATAAGTTATTCTATGATATATGGTATTATAAAAACAAATTCGAGGTGATATCATGTTTGAAAGAATAACTTCTATTTTAATGGTGTTTATTTTATTGTTTTCTAGTTTTGCAATTGCAGATGGAGTATCTACTACAGATAGAGTTGTAAGTATAGGTAAAAACTTGACAGACTCTCAAAAAAATCAGATATTAAGTTATTTTGGTGTGGATAAAGATATAGAAATAGTAGAAGTGACCAATGAAGAAGAAAGACAGTATTTAGGGAAATATATAGATGCTAAACTTTTAGGGACTAGAGCTTTATCATGTGCTTATGTAGAAAAATTAAATGAAGGAGAAGGTATAACTGTAGAAACTCACAATATAACTTGGGTTACAGAAGATATGTATAAAAATGCCTTGATTACTGCAGGAATAAAAGATGCAAAGGTAATTGTCGCAAGTCCTGTGAAAGTTTCAGGAACTGCTGCTCTTACAGGAATCATGAAGGCTTTTGAAGATATTACGGGAGAAAGTTTAACCAAAAAAGAAAAAGAAGTTGCTAGTGAAGAAATAGCTAAAACTGCAATGCTTGGAAATGAAATAGGTCAAGAAAAGGCTAGCGAATTGATTGAAAACATAAAAATAAATGTGGTTGCAAACAATATAAGAAGCAAGAAAGATATAAGAAGAGCAGTACAGGCAGCAGCAAAAGAATTGGGTGTAGAATTGACAGATGAACAGACAGATGAAGTTGTTGCTCTCATGAAGAGAATTGCAAAATTAAATTTAGATTTAAATGATATAAGAACTCAACTTAAAGATATATCAGGGAAAATAGATAAGATTTCAAAGCAGAATGAAGAAATAAAGTCTTTATTGAATAGGATTATTGACTATTTTGGACAACTTTTTAGTAAGCTTTTTGGATAATGAGAGTTCTTATTTCTTGATGCTCATATATAGGTAGTATATAATAGATTGGTAGACTATTTAGGAGGTGCTATAAATTGGATGATGTAAGAGTTAGATTTGCGCCAAGTCCAACTGGATATTTACATATTGGCGGGCTTAGGACTGCACTATATAATTATTTATTTGCAAAACATAACAATGGAAAATTTATATTGAGAATAGAAGATACAGATAGAACTAGGTTTGTAGAGGGAGCTATAGAAAATTTAGTCAATTCTCTAAAATGGGCTGGAATAGAGATAGATGAAGGCGTAACTCTTGATGAGAATGGACAAATTACACAAGTAGGAGAATATGGTCCATATATCCAATCTGAAAGATTAGATATTTATAGAAAATATATAGATGAACTCATTGAAAGAGGATATGCATATTATTGTTTTTGTACTAAAGAGAGATTAGATAAAATAAGAGAAGAACAAAAAATAAAAGGGCTTGTGCCTAAGTATGATGGTTTTTGTAGAAATATCTCAATTGAAGAAGCAAAAAAGAGAATTGCCGATGGAGAAGAATATGTAGTAAGGCTAAAATTGCCTCAAAATGTGGATATCAAATTTCATGATATTGTGAGAGGGGATATAGTTATAAATACAAATGACTTAGATGATCAAGTTCTTTTAAAATCCGATGGTTTTCCCACATATCATTTAGCTGTAGTTGTAGATGATCATCTTATGAATATAACTCATGTAGTTAGAGGTGAAGAATGGTTGCCATCAGCACCAAAGCATGTATTTTTATATCAAGCTTTTGGCTGGGAGGCTCCAGAATATGTCCATCTTCCAACTGTATTAAATAAAGATAGGAAAAAATTAAGTAAAAGGCAAGGAGATGTCTCTGTAGAAGACTTTAGAGCTAGTGGCTATCTTCCAGAAGGATTAGTTAATTATCTTGCTCTTGTAGGATGGAGCCCAGAAGGAAATGAAGAAATTCTTTCTATGGATGAGTTGATAAATGAATTTTCCTTTGAAAGAGTTTCAAAAACTGGAGGAATTTTTGATAAAGATAAACTAAATTGGGTAAATAGTCATTATATAAGAAGTTCAAGTTCTGAAAGGATTACGGATTTAGCTATACCTTATTTAAAAGAAGCTAATTATATAACGGATGAAGATGTATTTAAAAGATATGATTGGATAAAGGCAATGGTTGTTACTGTACAGGAAAGTTTATCTACAGTAAAAGAAATTGTGGATAAGGTAGAGATTTTCTTTAAAGATAAGGTAGAACTTGAAAGTGACGAAGTTTTAGAAGTTCTTAAAGGTGAACAAGTTCCTACTTTGTTTGAAGCTATAAGAGAGGAATTAGGAGAAATTGAAGAATTAGATGAAGAATTTTGTAGTGGGTTCATGAAGAAAATACAAAAAAAGACAGGAATAAAAGGAAAGAATTTATATATGCCTGTGAGAGCAGCTCTTACTGGAAATCTTCATGGGCCAGAGCTTGTAAATATTTTATATGTTTTGGGCAAACAAAATATATTAAAACGCATAGAATATGTAGAAAATAATTATTTAAAATAGGTCTTGAATATTTAGATTAAATAATGTAATATATTCTTTAACAATCTGATATAAAAAAGTTATGAAAAGGAAAAGTAGATTTAATATACTCACAGAGAGAGGTTTTTACCTAGCTGAGAGAAACCTCGGGTTCTTATTAAGTTGAAGTGCACCTTTGAACTATGTGCTTGAAATTCTAGTAAAGCATATCGGTAGACACCGTTATTGTCTTTGAGTTGGGAATATTTTTCCAATCAGAGTGGAACCGCGAATTAAATCGTCTCTGTTTTTTGAGACGATTTTTTATTTTTAATTTTTATGAGGAGGTTAGGAAGATGTTGGATACTATAAAAGAAGATTTAAAAGCCATAAGAGAAAGAGATCCAGCTGTAAAAAGTTGGGTTGAGGCGGTTCTTTGTTATCCAGGATTTCATGCTCTATTCTTTTATAGAATTGCTCATTTTTTTTATAGAATAAGATTCTACTTGCTAGCAAGAATGATCTCCAATATTGGTAGATTTTTTACGGGTATAGAAATACATCCTGGAGCCAAAATTGGAAAGGGTATTTTTATAGATCATGGTATGGGAGTTGTAATTGGAGAAACTACTGAAATTGGAGATTATGTAACTATATATCAAGGAGCCACATTGGGTGGAACAGGGAAAGAAAAAGGCAAGAGACATCCAACTATTGGAAACAATGTAGTTATAAGCTCTGGAGCCAAAGTATTGGGGCCATTTACTGTAGGAGACAATTCTAAAATAGGAGCGGGGTCTGTGGTATTGAAAGAAGTGCCATCAGATTGTACTGTAGTAGGATTACCTGGTAGAATTGTTGTAAAGGATAATAAAAAGATTAAATGTGTAAATAAAAGGGAATAAATTGATATTGACCAAGTTAGACTTCCAGATCCAGTATTTCAAGAAATTGAATGCATGAAAAAACGAATAGCTGATTTGGAAGATTATATTTATAAGATGGAAGGAGATGCTAAACATGATATTGTATAATACTTTGACAAGGAAAAAAGAAGAATTTAAGCCAATTGAAGAGGGAAAGGTGACAATGTATGTTTGTGGTCCAACAGTCTATAATTATATTCATGTAGGAAATGCTAGACCATTGGTAGTATTTGATACATTGAAACGATATTTTAAATATAAAGGGTATGAAGTAAAATATTTAGTCAATTTTACAGATATAGATGACAAAATGATCAAAAAAGCTAATGAAGAAGGAACAACAGTTAAAGAAATAGCAGATAGATATATTGCTGAATTTCACAAAGATGCTAAGGGACTACTTTTAGATGAAAAAGAAACTGTACATCCAAGGGCTACAGATCATATTGAAGAAATAATTGAATTTGTAGAAGATTTAATTGAAAAAGGTGCAGCATACGATGTAGATGGGAATGTATATTTTGATATAACAAAGGCTAAAGATTATGGGAAACTTTCGAAGAAAAATATAGAAGAATTGATGAGTGGTGCTAGAATTGAAATAAGCGAAGAAAAGAGAAATCCTATGGATTTTGCTTTGTGGAAAAAAGAAAAGCCAGGAGAACCTTCATGGGATAGCCCTTGGGGAAAAGGAAGACCTGGTTGGCATATTGAGTGTTCAGTAATGGCAAAGACATTTTTAGGAGAAACTATTGATATACATGCTGGTGGAGAAGATTTACAATTTCCTCATCATGAAAATGAAATAGCTCAATCTGAAACTCTTACAGGAAAGCCTTTTGCAAATTACTGGCTTCACAATGCTATGATAAATGTTGAAAATGTAAAAATGTCTAAATCCAAATCAAATTTTTCTACTGTAAGGGATGTAAGCAGAGAATTTGATTTGGAAGTTTTAAGATTCTTTTTATTGTCAGCACACTATAGAAATCCTATAAATTTTAGTAGAGAACTATTAGCTCAATCTCAAAGGGGATTGGAAAGGCTATACAATGGAAAGAAAAACTTGCAGTATTTAATGGAGAAGACTATAGATAGAGATTTGACAGAAGAAGAATTGAATATAAAAGAAGAAATAAATAAATATAAATTTGAATTCATACAAAGTATGGAAGATGATTTAAATACTGCTGATAGCATAGCTTCACTATTTGAAATAGTTAAAGTAGCAAATTCAAATTTTGATGAAAAAAATTCAAAAAATCTGATAGAATATACTTATGGTGTTTTTATGGAACTTTCAGATATTTTGGGAATATTATCCAAAACTGACGAATTGTTGGATGATGAGATAATGGAACTTATACAGAAAAGAAGTGAAGCTAGGGCCAACAAAGATTATAAGCTAGCAGATGAAATAAGAGATGAATTAAAGAGTAAAGGAATAATCATTGAGGATACAAAAGAAGGAGTGAAATGGAAGAGGATTTAGCCTATGGAAGAAAAAATATATGATGTATTTAAAAATATGAATAAAAAATTAACTGCTAGGGAGGCTTCAATGTTGTCTCCTTTGCAGTTAGCTTATATAGGAGATGCAGTATACGAGCTTTTTATAAGGACTTATTTGTTAGAAAGAGATTTACCTGTACATGAACTCCACAAAGAAGCTATAAAATATGTTAAGGCAAAGGCTCAATCAGATATTGTCCATGAGTTAGAAGATGAATTGACAGAAGAAGAAAAAGCTATTGTCAAAAGAGGAAGAAATGCAAAGACTTATTCATCTCCCAAGAATGCAGAACTAATAGACTACAAATATGCTACAGGGTTTGAAAGCTTGATAGGATTTTTATATTTGACCGGAAGACAAGAGAGAATGATGGAATTGTTTCAAAAAATAGTATTGGAATATAATTAATAATATTAGAAGGTGTGATATAGGTGAGTAGCAAACTTAAAGTTGAACTTTTAAGATATACTCCAGATGGTGAAAAGTTAGTGGCTTCAGCTGCCAAACTTTGTTATTCATCAGTTGGAATTGACAAAATTGAAGACAATTTAGATGATCAGAAAGTAGATGATTTTCTAAATATGCTTATGAATTTAGGACATGAATCTCCTCTTGAACATGTTACGTTTACTTTTGGGGTGGAAGGTATATCGAGAGTCCTTACACATCAGCTTGTAAGGCACAGAATAGCTAGTTATTCTCAACAGTCTCAAAGGTATGTGAAATTAGAACAATTTGATTATATAATACCACCATCCATAGAAAGTATACCTGAAGCCAGAAGCTTGTTTGTTAAAGCTATGGAAGAAGATCAGGAATATTATGAAAAAATAACAGATTTATTATTTGAAAGACATTTAAGTGATTTTCTGAAAGAAGGATACAAAGAAAAAAAAGCTAAAAACATGGCTGAAAAAATGGCCATAGAAGATGCTAGATATGTGTTTCCAAATGCTTGTGAGACAAAAATAGTTTTTACTATGAATGCTAGAAGTCTTTACAATTTTTTTAGATTGAGATGTTGTAATAGAGCTCAATGGGAGATAAGAGAACTTGCTTATGAGATGCTTATGGAAGTAAAAAAAGTGTATCCAATTCTTTTTAAAAATGCTGGACCTAGCTGTTTGATAGGACCATGCCCTGAAGGCAAGATGACCTGCGGGAAAATGGATGAGGTAAAAGAAAAGTATATGTATGGGAGTGAAAAAAATGGGATCTGATTATATTGTAGGAAGAAATCCAGTACTAGAGGCCATAAAATCTGATCGAGGAGTAGAAAAATTATTTGTCGCCAAAGGGGATTTAAAAGGTTCCATAAATAAAATACTTGGTATGGCTAGTGAGAAAAAGATTCCAATACAATATGTAGATAAAAATAAATTGGATAGCATATCAGATGGAGTTCCACATCAAGGTGTAGCAGCATTGGTTACTTCTTTTAATTATTGTTCTATAGATGATATTTTAAATAAAGCCAATGCTTTAAAAGAAGATCCTTTTATAGTTATACTTGATGAAATAGAAGATCCTCACAATTTAGGTTCAATCATTAGAACTGCTGAGTGCGGTGGTGTACATGGAATAATAATACCTAAAGGAAGATCAGCTACTATTACTCAGACTGTAGTTAAAGCTTCAGCAGGAGCAGTAGAGCATATGCTTATATCAAAAGTAAATAATATAACAAATACCATATTAGAACTAAAGGAAAAAGGTTTATGGATATATGGTGCAGATATGGATGGAAGTGAATATTATTTTGAAAGGGATTTTAATGGTCCTAAAGCCATAGTCATTGGTAGTGAAGGAAAAGGTATTGGGAAAAGGGTCAAAGAAAATTGTGATTTTTTAGTTAAGATACCTATGATGGGTAACATATCTTCATTGAATGCTTCCAATGCTGCCTCTATACTAATATATGAAGTGGTAAGAGAGCACTATGGCAAGTAATCATTCGAGGCCAAAAGAATATTTATTTGTAGATGGCTACAATATAATTAATGCTTGGGAGAAATTAAAGGCATTGAGCGAAATAAGTTTAGAAATGGCAAGAAATGAGCTTATAGATATCATGGCTGAATATCAGCATTATACAGATATAAAGGTTATAGTAGTATTTGATGCTCATATGGTTAAAGGAAATAGTGGTAAAAAAGATATGATAAACGGTGTAGAGGTAGTGTATACAAAAGAAGATGAAACCGCAGATCAGTTTATAGAGAGAACCCTTGACTCTATAGGACGAGTGAAAAGAGTGAGAGTAGCTACATCTGATTGGATGGAGCAACAAGTAGTTCTTGGTAGAGGTGGTACAAGGATTTCAGCAAGAGAATTGGAAGTAGAGATAGAAAACTATAAAAAATTAATCAAAAATAAAAGCAGGAAAAAAAATCAAATCAATGATTTAATGATTGGAAGACTTGATGATGAAACAATCAAAAAACTTGAAAGATGGAGAAATAGTGAGGAATAAGCTTGACTATTCAAAATGAATTAATTATAATTTAAGTAATTGAAATAGGCAATATTAAATATTCTTAATATTTTGCGGAGGGGATGCTTGGTGGGACTAGGTTTATACAGTGAACTGGATACTTCGTATTACGATAGCATAGATGACGAGGATATTGTCGAAAAAGCAAAAGATGGTGATCCTCAAGCACTGGAGTACCTCATTACCAAGTATAAAAATTTTGTAAGGACTAAAGCACGTTCCTATTTTTTAATTGGAGCAGACAAAGAAGATATTATACAAGAGGGAATGATAGGCCTTTATAAAGCTATTCGTGATTACAATAAGGACAAGCTCACTTCTTTTAAAGCTTTTGCAGAACTTTGTATCACAAGACAAATAATTACAGCAATAAAAACAGCGACTAGGCAAAAACATATTCCGTTAAATTCTTATGTTTCGTTGAATAAACCTATCTATGATGAGGAGTCAGATAGGACTCTTTTAGATGTGATTTCAGGAGTAAAGATTACAGATCCTGAAGAACTCATCATTAGTCAAGAAGAGCTGATGAGTATGGAATGCAAGATAGGTGAGATACTTAGCGATTTGGAATTGGAAGTACTTATGGCTTATTTGGAAGGCAAATCTTACCAAGAAATAGCAGTGGAATTAGATAGACATGTTAAAAGTATTGACAATGCACTGCAAAGAGTAAAAAGAAAACTTGAAAGATATTTAGAACTTAAAGAAGATTAAATTTTTTCCTATTGACAATAATATTACTAGATAGTAGAATAATTTACAGTGGTTATAAGTGCCCATGTAGCTCAGTAGGTAGAGCACTTGCATGGTAAGCAAGAGGTCACCGGTTCAAATCCGGTCGTGGGCTCCAAAGTAAATATTTAAAGAAACGCCCGGCTGGGTTTTCTTGTCCGATTATATTAAAATTAAGGAGGAATAAAAAATGGGAAAAGCACATTATGAGAGAACCAAACCACACGTAAATATAGGAACAATAGGTCACGTAGACCATGGTAAAACAACTTTAACAGCAGCAATCACAACAGTATTAAACAAGAGATTTGGCTCAGGAGAAGTAATGAGTTATGACAATATAGACAAAGCTCCAGAAGAAAGAGAAAGAGGAATAACAATATCCA
>JAKPAR010000153.1 GCA_029779375.1 Bacillota bacterium
AAGATGGAGATGATATAAAAGCAGCAGAGTATGATGAAGTTGGAAATCTTTATAATGAAAAAGGTGAAAAAACAGGACAAACTATAGTTTTAGAAAGTTTAGGAAAGCCTTTGGTTAAAGATGGAAAGTTAGTAGTTAAAGATGCAGATGGAAATGAAGTAGCTGACCATAAATATGTGGCAAGTGGGAAAAGTACGCTTATTTTATCTAGCGAAACTACTACTTTCCCATTTTCTTCAATAACAAGAATCTTCTAAAAAGGATTAAAGATGATAGGAGCTATGTGGAATGGAGTTGCTGGAATTTGGCAACATGACAAAGGTATAGCTGTTGAATCAAACAATTTGGCAAATTCAAATACTGTTGGACACAAAAAAGACCAAATAAGTTTTTCAGACCTTTTATATAGCCAAGGAGGATTTGGTAAAGGTGTGCAAACAGATAGTATTTCAAAACAGTTTGGACAAGGAAATATTGTTCAAAGTGGTGTTGGAATAGATGTTGCAATTGAGGGTAAAGGTTTTTTTGTAGTAAAAAGTAGAGAAAATCCAAATGAGATTTATTATACACGAGCTGGAAATTTAGTTCAAGCAAAAGATGGTTTTTTAGTTACTCAAGATGACTATAAAATTCAAGGATTGGTTCCACAAAGTAAAATTACTACAACTACAAATCCAGCTGATACACTTTTTACAGATGCCTATACAAAAAGTTTAGTAACCTCAAATATAAATAGTGGAAGCGGTACAGTTTATAATATAAATGCAAAAGCTAGTGATTATGTAAGCTCTTCAAAAGATGATGATATATTAAAAAAAGGTGATGGATACAAAACTTCACAAAATAAGATAAATGATATTGAAGCATTAAAAGCTGACTATATAGAGAAGTTAAATAAATTTTTGATGGATCAATCAACAACAAATACTGCATCTATTAGTCAAAAATCTCAAATAGATTTTTCATCAAATTTATCATCTTTACAAGCTACAGATAACACTATTAATGTAACAATTGACAATAAAACATATAGTGTGAAATTTGATGTAAACTCAACTATAAATAATGAAGAGATGCAAAAGCTATATGACTTTTTAGATACAAATGGAAAAGCAAAGTATAATTTAGTTGATCCAAACTCTATACAAAGCCAAGCAAACATAGATGCAATGCCAACAACAACTCCTCAAGAGATTTTAGATAAAACAACTGCACAAACTTTAAGAGATAATCAAATTAGCTCATATATAAATGCGAATAGTATAATAAATGCTATGAAAGATTTATCTGATAAAATTTCTTCAAAAGAGGGTATGAGTTCTAGTGTAAAAGATGGAACTTTGGTTATTGATACTTTAATTGCTGGTGGTAGCTTTAATATATCAAGTATAAAACTAAATGATACAAACTTTAGTTCTACAAAATTACAAGAGGCGGTAAAAGGTTCTGGTCTTGCTATG
>JAKPAR010000160.1 GCA_029779375.1 Bacillota bacterium
TCACTTTTTTTTATAAAAACTGAAGCTGTAGTTTCATTTATATCATTTTCTAAAACAAAACCTTTATCCTCTTTTTCATCTATGTAAACAGTTGCACTTTCAATTCCATCAATTTCTGAAATTGTAGAAGCTAATTCATTTTGTAAAGCATATTTAATTCTCTCTTTTTTTTCATAATCCGTCATAGTCCAGCTACTATCATTAAAAGCATCAGCAAAACCATATCCATCTTTAGGCAAACCTTCAGAAGCAAGCTCAATCTTTACTTTATTTTTAACATCTGCAGGTACTAAAATACTATTGTTTTTCTCATCCGTCTTCCACTTAACATTCATTTCATCCAATTTTTTTGTGACTTGTCCCATATCTTTTAACGATAAACTATCATAAAGTACTTCATATTTAGGTCGTGCCAATATACTTATAAAAATTATAACTCCAACAATAACCAACACACTGCTAACACCTAATTTTACTTTCTTTTTCTTATCCATTCCCGTCCAAAATTCATTTAATTGCTTCTTCATTTGTTCGATAGTTTCTCCCACCAAATCACCCCATTTCTTGCTACATTATTTATATCTGCATTCTCATTATTTCCCTATAAGCATCTACTACTTTATTTCTAATACTCATAGTCAATTGTAAAGCTATATTTGCCTTTTCTGCAGCTATCATTACATCATGTAAATTATCCACTTCTCCAATAGCCAATAATTTTTTATAATTTTGAGATTCTACTTGCAATCTATTTACTTCATCTATTGAATTTTTTAAATAATCTCCAAAAGAAGTTTCATTTTTTCTTTCACTCTTTATATCTTTATTTAAAGTAAAAATAGTATCTTGATTGTACTGTATTGGATTTATGCTCACAATCTACCCCTCCTATTTCCTACCAATTTCAAGAGACTTCATAAGCAATGCCTTTGTAGCATTTATAGCAGTGATATTGGCCTCATAAGCTCTCTGTGCATCTATCATATCTACCATTTCTTTTACAGGTTCCACATTGCTCATCTTTACATAC
>JAKPAR010000162.1 GCA_029779375.1 Bacillota bacterium
GCACTTAATTATGCATTGATAGGATATATGGGACATGCAGGTCTTGCATTGGCTACAAGTATTTCAGCCACTATAACCACTATACTTTTATTTATAGATCTTAGAAAAAAATTAGGCAAGATAGGACTAAAAAAGTATTTAGTATGCTTTTTAAAGACTCTTGCAGCTTCTATAGTTATGGGACTAGCAGTTTACCTAGTATATTTTGGACTCACTGGACTTCTTCCAAATATGTTTATAGTAGAGCTACTAATACTCATATTGTCTGTAGCTGTAGGAGTAGGAATATACTTTATACTTTGTTCGATATTTAAAATAAAAGAAATGAGAATCATAATGAAGAGACTTTTGAAAAAATAAATACTTTTAGGGGAAAGGGACAGGTTTCTGTCCCTTAATTGTTAAATAAACACCCATCAGGAATACGATTTCCTAATGACTCAATATAAAAATTAAAGATACGACAATTAAAGATACAATCAAAGTTATTTTCTTTGCTTCTATATATTTAAAATTTTCTTTATACATAAATAAATCCTCCTCTAGCTATGTTTAAATAAATAGATGGTTAAATAAATAACAAACTATGTGAATATTATAACACTGTAAAAAAATAAGTCAAATTATTTTTTTACTTGAAACATATGTTCGGTTATTGTATAATTGTTTCATGGGGGTGATGATATGGATAAGGGAAGTTTTATCCAAATGATATTTGAAATTGCAGCTGAAGGCTATGCGGATTTTGGCATATTGCCTAGCTTGGCCATATCTCAAGGAATACTTGAGTCGGACTGGGGGAAAAAACATATAGAAAACAACATTTACGGCATAAAAGCAGGAAAGTCATGGACTGGAAAAGTTGCCTTGAGAAACACCAGAGAATGGGATGGAGAAAAGTACGTAATAAAACAAGAAAGATTTAGAGCCTATTCAAGCTTTGAAGAAAGTGTATGGGATTATCTAAAACTATTGGGAAAGACCAAAAGATATGAAAAGGTAAAAAAGGCAAGAGATTATAGAGAAGCCTCTAACTTTGTACATGAATGTGGCTATGCTACAGATCCAAAATATCCACAAAAGCTAATTAAGCTTATAGAAGAAAATCAATTG
>JAKPAR010000007.1 GCA_029779375.1 Bacillota bacterium
GGTATTCTTTCAATCATAGCTATTATATTTCCTAAACAATTGATGAAAATATTCATAGATGATGTAAATGTAATAGAAGTTGGAAAGTCCATGATTCAAATAATGATACCTGCATTAGCCCTTGGTGGAGCTGCTATGGGACTGGGTTCAGTTTTCGCTGGTTCGGGTCACAATACTCCTTTTTTATTGTCTAGTTTGATATCTAGATGGGGAGTACAAGTACCACTCATTTTCTTAGCCACAAAAGTATTCCATTTATCAGTAATATACGTATGGATTAGTTTTTTAGTTGCAGATGCAGCTGAAATGCTTGTAGTATTTATAGCCTATAAAAGAGGAACTTGGGAAAATAAAAGAGTTTCATAATTTAAAACACTCCTCAAACTATGAGTTTAAGGAGTGTTTATTTATTATAATCTATTCACTGCTTCTTCTATTCTCTTTAGCCCTTCTTTAAGGGTTGAACGAGGACATCCTATATTTAATCGTACAAAACTTCCACATCTTCTAGAAAAATTAGATCCTGGATTGACTCCAACTTTAGCTTCATTCACAAAAAAGTCCATGAGTTGCTCCCCTTCCAAACCCAATCCACTACAATCAAGCCATACAAGATAGGTAGCTTCAGGCCTAATTGGCACAATTTGGGGTATTTTTTCTTCAAAATATTTCATGAGGAAATTTAAATTATCTTCAAGATACACCAAAAGCTCTTCCAGCCACTCTTCACCATTTTTATAGGCTACTTCCAAGGCAATACTTCCAAATATATTTCCACCATCTATATGTAAAGTCTCTAGTGTATTGTTAAACATACTTCTAATTCTTTTATTAGGTATGATAATAGCTGATGTAGAGAGTCCTGCAAGGCTGAAAGTCTTACTTGGAGAAATACAAGTTATTGTGCACTGGGCCAATTCTTCCGACAATGAAGCTATTGGAATATGCTTATGTCCACTATATATAATATCAGAATGTATTTCATCAGAAACAATAAGTATATTGTTTTCTACACATATTCTGCCTAATTCCAACAATTCATCTTTGTTCCAAGATCTACCTGTTGGGTTGTGAGGATTGCATAATAAAAGCATTTTTACTCTATTGTCAAATTCACCGCTATCTTGTATACATATTTGTTCCCTCAACTTGTCCAAATCCATATGATAATGATTGTCTCTTAAAATAAGTTCATTGTCTACTTTGATTCTGCCATTAGCTTCTACTACTGATTGAAATGGAGGATAAATTGGAGATTGTATGACCACTTTATCTCCAGGATGTGTAAATGTATTGACACACATGCTCAAGGCAGGTACAATACCAGGACTAAATGTTATCCATTCACTATCTATATCCCATCCATGCCTTTTTTTAACCCAATCTACTACAGTTTCATTGTAGGATTGTCCTCTGTATGTATAGCCATATATCCCATGTTCAACTCTCTTTCTCATAGCTTCTATGACTTCTATGGGAGCCTTAAAATCCGTATCAGCAACCCACATGGGGACTATATCATCTCTACCAAATACATCCTTGCAGCTGTCCCATTTCGAACTATTGGTGCCTCTTCTTTCTATAACTTCATCAAAATCATAGTTCATTTTCCTTCCTCCTATCATCTTGTTTATTTATACCATTTCCTTTGTACATCTTCTTTGTAACAATTATATTATAACAAAGTTTTATCTGTGAAAATAAAAAATTTGATACACTAACTTGTCAAACCTATGTAGAAAAAAAATCATTTAGGTGTTAAAATATGTTTGATTGACATATAAGGAGGTCTTCAATATGGAAAAGATAAATGTAGCACATTTAGTTAAATCCGAAGATTTAAATCATCATGGTACATTATTTGCTGGCAGAATGGCTGAATGGTTTGTAGAAGCTTGCTTTATTTGTGCAGCAAAAGTCACAGAAAAACCTGAAAATGTGGTCTGCGTCAATATACACGGTCTCACTTTCACCCAGCCCGGAAACAAAGGAGACATCATAAATATGGAAACTTCAGTTGCTAAAGCTGGAAGAACTAGTTTTACAGTATACGGCAAAATCACAAAAAACAATTCAGAACATATTGTTTCAGATGGATTTGTAACTTTTGTATTTGTAGATGAAAATGGAAAAACTATTCCCCACAATATCACTATGGATGAAGCTAAAAGTAGTGAAGAAATAGCTATTAGAGAAAGAGCAAAAAATTTAAGATAAAAAAAGATTATGAAAGTTTCATTAAAAAATAGTAGCTGATAAAGCTACTATTTTTATACTCTACTTGTACTAGTTTTAATCTATTTAGCTAAAAGCAAAATGACTACAGTGATTATAATTGGAAGTATCATGAAAAACATTCCCAATGGTCTTCCTACATTGACAGTCCAACCTACCCCAAATCTCTTTTCAATAAATAGAGCTGGATCATCTGGATTGTAATATATAGAATTTCCAAGTTTCCAAAATGCATCATCATCTCTATTCTTTTCTTCATACTCACCTTCACCATCAAGCTTAAGTCTACTGCCACCTTGCCCCACTTTTATGGAGATGACAATACTATATACTATTATAATTCCTGTGAATATAAAAAATAAACTTACAATAGTATTCACACTTCCACCTATTATCCCAAAAGAGTACAAACTAGCCAGTGTAAAAAGAAAATTCATACCTATACCCATAACTAACATATATATAGACCAAGTTCTCCTAAATATAATATTTCTCTTCACTGATTCTTCTGGATTTTTAGAACTTATTTCTTGTTTTGACCAACCTATGGTTTTATACATAAAAAAGTACAAAACTCCCATTCCCAATTGAAGTAAAGGCATGAACCATATAAAAGAAGTTTTATCCATATATCCATTTATATTGCCTTGGATATCCCAGTGACTAGGAATTTTTTCAGGCAAAGTAGGAGCTAAACTTAATCCAATTGCCAAGTTCACTAGAGCTATAATTATGGGAATCGAAAACCACCAAGGTGATATATTTCCTGCTTTAACTTTTTCCTTGCTAAATTTCATATCTACCACTACTTCTTCTTTGGGCTTTTCCCAATTTTCTTCCTGTTTCAATTTCTTCACTTTACCATTTGCACGTAAATAAACTAAAAATAGTACTGCTATATAAATAAAAATAGGCAAAGAAGAAATAACAACTATATTGTCATAAAAATATGCCCAAAGAGAAAGCAAAATCATTGATGGAATACTTGCTATTACATTTCCAATTACATACTCTTTATATATTTTCTTGAGTCGTACGTTTTCTAATTCTTTTTCTGGTATTCTAATTCCAAAATATATATTTTTTCTGGTTATTTTAGGTGTGAGTATTTGCAAAACCAACAAAATAATATAAAAAGACAAGTTCATGATTATAATATAAATCCTATCTTCCATTTTCTCTCTCCCTCCTGCTTTCAATATACTCATCAAAATACCTTTCGCATTGTTTTAAAAACTCATCTTTTCCCATTCCCCTACAATAAGCATCGGCAACAATAAATTTAAGTTCTTTTTCCAAACTATCATAGTATTCTTTAGTTGCTTCAGGCAATATATCTTTGACCATTGCACCTTTTCTTCTATCTATAACTAAATATCCTTCATCTTTTAAGACATTGTATGCTTTGTTCACAGTATGCAAATTTATGCCAATATCTTCTGCCAGCTGTCTAACTGAAGGCAATTCTTCCCCTGTATTTAATTCTCCCTTAGCTATACCTTCAATTATTTGTCTCCTCAGCTGCTCGTAAATAGGCATTTCTGATTCAAAGTCAATTTTTAGAATCATATTGTTTCATCCTTTCTATTTGTTATATATATTATATAACAGCAGTGATGGTATTGCAACTATTTTTTCATTTTTTGAAGGATTTTATTAACCATTATAGAATATACTACTAGTAGGTGATAAAAATGAAAAGTTTAGCTATTGATTTTTTAGAAAATTGCGAAATCAATACGAATATCAAATACTCTAATAGAGAACTACTCACTTCTTATAGACTGAAAAAAGATATAAATGCAAGAAATGAACTTATAATAAACAATATGGGTCTTGTATATAAAGCAGCTAAGAAAAGATCTAATGTAAATTCTTCTTTCGCTTTTGAAGATTTAGTGCAAGAAGGAGTCATCGGAATGATGAAAGGAATAGAAAAATTTGACTTAAACAAAAATACTAGTTTCTCCACATACATATATTATTGGATTACTCATCAGATGGATAGAGCTATTATGAACAATGGTAGACTCATAAGACTTCCTGCTCATATATGGGAAAAGGTAAATCAAATCAATCAAATAGAAAATGAAAATCAATCTCTAAACAAAGAAATCAACCCAAACTCTGTACCTGAAGAAATAAAAATGGATGAAAAACTATACAATGACATAAATTTCTATAGAAAAACATATAATAGCTTTGTTTCCCTAAATACCACTATAAATCTAGACAATGAAGATTCTTATGTTGAACTTCAAGACTTCATTCCTTCAGATGAACCTTCTATTGAAGAAATAATTGTAGAAAAAGATTTGAAAGAAAATTTAAATAAGGCTTTAAATACCCTATCCCCTAGAGAAAAAGAAATATTAGCGCTTAGATTTGGTTTTAATGACAATGAACCAAAAACTCTAGAAGAAATAGGAGAAAAATATCATCTTACAAGAGAAAGAATAAGACAAATTGAATCTAAAGCGATAAATAAAATAAAATGCTCAAGCAACAAAAATATCCTTCAAGAATATTTAAGCTGCCCTTAACTAAGGCAGCTTATTTTCATATTCGTAACTTAATGCAAAATTTACTCTTTCTTCACAAGATGGATGGCTATAATACCATATTTTATACATATTACTTGGCCTAGGAAGTGCTAGACTTCCTTCATGAAGTTTTATGAGAGATGAAGCAGTGGCTTCTTTATTCCTTGCCAATTCCAATTCGAATTTATCTGCCTGCCATTCCAATTGTCTAGAATAAGTACTCACAATGGGCGAAGCAAAAAACATATAGAAATTCAAGACAAATATTAAAAGAGGAAGACATGCAATATCATATAGATGCCTAAAACCAAAATACCCATTGGAACCCTTTAGTAGCCAAAGAGAAGTCTTATCTACCAAAAATAACAACAATGTAGAAGAAATTCCTCCTAAAATTATACTTTTCCAAATATGTCCCTTTACATAATGACCTATTTCATGAGCTGCTATAGCTACTACTTCTTCTCTTTCCAGATTTTCTATGGTAGTGTCCCAAATTACAATTCTTTTAGACTTTAAAACTCCTGTCATATAGGCATTCATCTCTTTTGTATCTGCACTTTTATTTACTTGATAAATTTTTGCATCTCCCACTTTAGCCTTCTCAAGTAAAACCTTTATATCTCTTTCAAGTTCCTTATCCTCCAATGCAGTATATTTGTTGAATAAGGGATCAATATACATAGGACTTACGAAACTTGAAAAAAAATATACAGGAATTGATATAAGTCCTAAATACAGCCACCATCTATTTGGACTCTTGTATATAAGATAAAACGGAAACCACATAAAAAGTAAAGATAAAACTAAATTTAAACCGAATTCTTTAAATACAATTTCAGCCCATCTTCCAATAGATTGATTTGAAAGACCAAATCTGTGCTTAATTACAAATCCACTATAATATCTAATAGGAAGAGTCAATATAAAATCTATGAGAATGTATAAAACTAAATATATAAGTATTATGTAAAATCTATTGTTAGTCCTATTTTCAGCAAATGCTTTGATTTTACTTGACAATCCAGTAGTTAATATTAAAAGTGGAATCAAAAAACTTACAATTAAATTTACTGCCCAAATTTTTAAATTAGTTTTTCTATAAGCATAGGCTTCTTTTGAAATATTAGGATACTCCAATTTTAACTTTTGCATGTTCTTATATTCACTGACAAAAATTAATGCTATGAAGAGTATTAGAAATAAAAAAAAGAAAATGAAAAATAATATTATTTTTTTATCCAATTTACCACTCCCTCTCTTATATATTATAAGTAACAATAAGGTCTCCTATTACATATTTTATATTAGAAACATAAGGAGGTGTATCTTATATGATACAAAACAATATCAAGACATCTGGCTGTACACCAGATCAACAATCCAGTCTATTATTTTTCTTTTTACTTTTAGTAATCTTGTTCCAAGGACCATTGGATTGGTTATTTGGAAGTGATGATAGCCTATTGTTTTTCTTCTTGCTATTGGTTATTTTGTTCTGCAACCCTTACAGTTTTTGCTAAATCCATGAATAGCCCTTGTCAACCATGCTTGTGACAAGGGCTTTATCTCTATGGTCTAAAATTATAGATCAATTTTATTTTCTATTAAATATCCAGTACCCAAGAAAGTAGCTACTCCTATGAAAATGGTATAAATCAAGGAACCAATGTTCATAAAAGTTCTACCTCCAGCTGAAACTATCACACTTGCACTATTTATACTCATAAAATTCATACTTTCAAGCATACTCAATTGTTCTATCGCTCTTTGAGTAACCACCTTGAAGCTATTTAAATCTAAATAATATGGAACTGCCTTGGTTATTTTTAAAGTAGTATATCCTATTAGACCATTTAAAATTAAAAATATTGCAAACCACATCCCACCAATTTTTTTGTTTCTAAAAGTAACTCTACCTAGTGCCATAGAAAAATAAATGAGTATCAAAGTCACTACTCCACTAATAAACATAGTCATTCCAACGGCTACAGTTTCTGTATTAAATACAGAAAATATTTCCCTAAAGCTTATATCAAATTCTATAAATCTTGAAAGCATAAATCCATTATATAATAGTATTACAACTCCTAGTATAATGAACCACATAAGTGCCACCAATAATTTTGAACCTAATATCTGATTTCCTGTAAGAGGCAATGTAAAAGTTAAATATCCTCTGTCTTCATATAGTTCTTTTTTAAAAGAATCTACTATATATAAAAATGCTGCAAACAATGCTACAAACATGATGAGATAAGCCACGCCACCTATAGCTCCCATATTGCTCTGCTTAAATTGATAAGAATAGAATACTGTAGTAAGTATCAAAACTATTGCCAAAACTCCCAAAATAAATTTATAACTTCCTTTTATTTCATATTTCATATATCTACCCATATTTATCCCTCCTATTCTCCAAATACTTCTTTATAAATTTCATCAATAGATTTACCTTTTTCTTCTCTCAAGGCTTCTGCGTTTCCTTTAAGCAGTATTTCTCCTTCCCTTAAAAACACTACCTCATCAAACAAGCTTTCCATATCTCTAACTAAATGAGTAGTTATAATCATTGAACTACTTTCGTTGTAATTGTTTATTATAGCATCTAATATTTTATCCCTAGCTACAGGATCTACTCCTGCAATTGGTTCATCTAGTATATATAGCTTAGCTCTTCTAGACAATACTAAAGTCAAATTTAATTTTTCATTCATACCCTTTGACAAAGAGCTTATCTTCATGTTTTTTTCAAGCTTCATAAAATCGAGAAGCTTCTCTCCCCTATTTTCATCAAAGTCAGAATAAAAATCTTTGTAAAATTTAAAAGCATCATCTATCGTCATCCAATTGTACAAAAAATTTCTATCTGGCAAATACGATACTATAGATTTTGTATATACCCCTACATTGTGCCCATCTATAAATACTTCTCCTTTAGACTGCCTTAAAAGTCCAGTGAGTATTTTTATAAGTGTAGTCTTTCCACTTCCATTAGGTCCAAGTATTCCTACTACTTTTCCACTTTCAATATCTAAACTTAAATTGTTTAGTGCTTTTTTACTCAAATAATTCTTTGACAAACCCTTAATTTCGACTAAGTTGCCCATTTCTATTCCTCCTTTTTTTTGTTGTCCAATATTATTTCAACTATCTCTTTATATTCAAAACCCAATTCCTTCATTTCGGAAATAAAGTTGTTGACAATGTCTAATGCCATACTTTTTTTCAAATTCTTAATTATTTCTGTATCTTCTATGACAAAAGTCCCCATTCCTCTTTGAGTAAAGACTAGATTTTCTCTTTCAAGTTCTTGATAAGTCCTCTGGACTGTATTTGGATTTACCTTTAATTCTGATGAAAGTTCTCTAACTGATGGCAATTTATCACCTCCGTTTATTTCCCCTGAAACTATTTTCTTTTTTATATAATTCATTATCTGTATATAGATAGGTAGCTTATCATCAAATTCCATTTTTTCACCTCCGTGAATATCGTTGTATGTTAGTGCACTAACTATATAGTACACCAATGCACACCCAGTGTCAATAGAAAAAACAAAAAAGGCTTCCATTGAAATCATTAAATTTAAGGAAACCTTTTTTTTAAAAATCATATATCTAAAAATTATATATATGTTCCGGTCAAACCATTCACAATTTTGTTTCTATTTTATTTTTTGTTTTTCTGCTCTTGGATCAGATACCACTTCATAGCCACCCATAGCAGCAAATGAAATCAATATAGCATTTATTATGGTAAGTACCACACCTTGAACTCCATTACCTGATTTTGCAAATACGAAAGTCAATATAAGGGATATAAGAAAAGTATAAAGTCTTACGGCACCATCTCCAAAGCCTTTCTTTACGAAACCTTTGGTAAACTGTACTATGATACTAGTAGCAACTACCAGCCCTGTAAAAGTGCCTAAAACATCTGGGGTCATAAAATTGTCATACATATCTTCACCACCATATTTTTATTATATATAAATAATATTTTGGCAAAGACCTAAATATGACAAAATTTAAAGTGTGAATATAAAAATATATTTTTATATAAAAAATTTTGAGTATATCTATTGCTGATGCTAATTCATGCTGTTACGCTACTATGGCACAAGCAACTGAAGATCAACAAGCAAAACAAATGTATGAAAGAATGACTTCT
>JAKPAR010000172.1 GCA_029779375.1 Bacillota bacterium
CACCACCAGCATATTCAATACTTGGTATTACAAGTGAAAAAGATGTGGCTGCCAACATCACACCAGCTGCAAATCCCAACAAAGTATCCAACATTTTGTCGGAAATATTCTTAGTTAAAAATATGGGCAAAGCACCTACGGCAGTTAAAAGTCCTGCACAGAGGCTTGATATCATACCTATGAGCATGATATTGTCTGAGTTTAAAATTTTTTCCATGTAAGTCTTCCTTTCTAGATCTTTTATTATAAATACCCATATTATTATATATTAATAACTAAAGAATAGAAAATAAAATAAGAATCACAATA
Organism: Bacillota bacterium; assembly: GCA_029779375.1. GTDB lineage: Bacteria > Bacillota > Clostridia > Tissierellales > Sporanaerobacteraceae > Sporanaerobacter. Next base: position 310 of record JAKPAR010000172.1, read on the forward strand.
AGAATTATGGCAATTGTAAATATAGTATATAGTATTTTTTTTCTAATAAAGAAAAATTTCATAGGTTCACCCCTCAAAATGTTCTAATATAAATTATTCATATATCTATATTTATATTACTGATTTTTCTTTTTTAATACAGGATTTACAGAACAATAGTTATATATTATAATGAATAAAAGAAATGGGGGGGATTTTTATGACAGTAAAAATTTTATCTGATAGTGCTTGCGATTTGCCTGATGAAATACTGAAAGAGTACAATATTGACATTTTGCCTATACTTGTAATTAAGGATGATGAGGAATATTTAGACAAAGTTACTCTGGATCCAAAGAAGATGTATGATGACATGAGAAATGGATTAGTATATAAGACATCGCAAATTCCACCATATATGTTTGAAGAAAAATTTGAAGAAATAGCTAAAAGTGGTGAAAGTACTATATATATATGTTTTTCATCAGGATTATCAGGAACTTACAATACTTCCTTAATAGTTAGGGATTCTATTAGAGAAAAATATCCAAATTTAGATCTTGATATAGTTGACTCTAGATCAGCTTCTGTAGGTTTTGGACTTTTAGTATATAAAGCTGCTAAGATGGCAAAAGAAGGCAAATCAAAAGAAGAAATATTGAGGATGTTGGATTTTTATGTAGCACATATTGAACATATATTTACTGTAGATAATTTAGAGTACTTATTTAGAGGAGGAAGGGTATCCAGAGCTCAAGCTTTTGTAGGGGGATTGCTAAATATAAAACCTATACTGGACATACCGGAAGATGGCACTTTGAGACCAATTGAGAAGGTAAGGGGAAGGAACAAAGTTTTAAATAGGATGCTAGAAATCATGCAAGAGCGTGGAGGAAATGCAGACTTAAAAAATCAAACTATTGGTATAAATCATGGTGATGATTTAGAAGGAGCGTTGAAATTAAAGGAAATGATTGAAGAAAGATATGGATGTACAGATTTTGTAATAAATATCATAGGATGTGCAATAGGAGCACACTCAGGTCCAGGAACGCTATCAGTATTTTTCTTAAATGAAAAGCCAAGTCAGGAATTTTAATTCTGACTTGGCTTTTAAAATTGTGAAGA
>JAKPAR010000228.1 GCA_029779375.1 Bacillota bacterium
CCGTCCGTTTCCATTATATAATATAATAATCATATGTATATGATTAGGCATAATAACATATTTATTGATTTCAACATTTTCATAAATAGAATTAATTTTATTTATTTCTAAATCAATAATTTCTCCTATATTTGATAATGGTGGTCTTTCAAACTGGCGACCACAGGTCGCCCCTACTTATGATACGGTTCACCGTATCGGTTCTACTGGCAAAACTTATTTGTTGGTTGATGTATCGAAGAAAAATGAATTCAAGTAAAAAATATACCAAAAAACCAGTAGGTTTTCATCATAATAAGCCCACTGGTTTGTTTATTAACATCAATAATTCTTGCTAATTTTATAAATCATATATCTCTTTGATAAAATCTCTAAGATTAACTATCTTTATCCATTTATATGGATTTAGAACCAATAAATCATCATCTCCTGTTATTATATACTGTGCATTTCCATATACTGCCCCTTCAAGTATCATATTATCCTTTGGGTCCCTACAATCAGTTATTTTTTCATAAATTACTGGCACTATTGCCTTTATAGATAAAAGTGATATTAATTCATCTACTTCTGCAACAGTTATAAATTTACTAAATTTGGGCCTATATAGAACTTCTTTTACTTCTCTTAATTGCTCCTTTGACATCACTAGTAAAAAATCACCATCTATTGCCTCTTTCAGAACCAACCTAGCATTTTTACTTCCTAGAAAAGCACTCACAAATATATTGGTATCAATTACAATTTTAATCTTTTCCATAAAGATATCCTCTAACATCTTCAACTTCTTTAGTAATCTCTTCTAAACTAATAGAATCTTTTTCTGCACGCTCGTTAACTTTATCTAATATATCTAATAGTTTAGTACTAATTTCCTGTTCCATTTTCTTATATATTATTGTTTTTTCTTCTAGGGTTAAATTGTCTATCAATTTCCATACTTCATTGACATTTGCCTTCAATGTACTCACCCCACTATATTCTATAATCATTAAAGAATTATTTATACATATTATAGCATAAAATATTTCAATTGAAGTGTTTTTTTAAACCAACTTTTTTATATAACGTTTTTCAGTTGTGGAATTTTTTCCTATCATACATGAAATAGTATCTCCATTATTGAAAAATCCCTTTTTTCCATAAAACCTTATGGCCTGGCTATTGCCATCTAAAACCCAAAGCCCTACTTCTTTATATTTATTATTTACTGCATATTCCAAAACCTCCTCTATTAATAAAGAACCTACCCCTAAATTCCAATATTCTGGCAAAACATATATGGAAATTAATTCTAATTGACCTTCATATTCTTTATATCTTGAATTACCTACACATGTACAAGCTATTATGATATCTTCAATGGTAGCAACCCATGCATTCATAGTATTATCTTCCAAACCTTTTGTTATCATGTTTATCCATTGTGTATCTTGAATTCCATTTAAATATTCATCTGGTAATAACCCTTTATATGCTTTTCTCCAACTATTTGCATGGATAATACTCATTGAAGCAGTTTCTCGAATATTTGCTTTTCTTGTTCTTATTTTTGGCATATAATCAACTCCTATACCAATAGAAATAATAACCTTTGCTATATATACATATTGTACCATTTAATGCCAGTTAATAGTAAGCCCTAATTATTAACTTATGTCCCAACAGCTTGTCCTACTTATGATACGGTTCACCGCATCGACTCTACTAGCAAAACTTATTTAGTGATAGATATATCAAAGAAAAATGAATTAAAGTTTAAACAGAATCCTTAGTGAACAATTCTCTAACTTTTTTATAATAACTATCTTGCAATATATCTATCTTGCATCTATTTGTTTCTATCACAATAATGCCTCCATTATATTTCCCAAAATTCTACAAATGTAAATTAAAGAACTTCTTTTTTCTTTATAGAACTTATAAAATTAAAGCATTAGGTTTCATTATATAGAACCTAATGCTTTAGTTACAACGTTATTAAATATGGCCTTTTCTATATGAATTTAGACTATGGTAATTTTCTAAGCTGAATAATTCCTGCACAATGAGATATAGTTGTAAAACTAATATCTTCTTTAGGAAAAAATTCTTTCAATTCATCAAATATAAAATATATTTCTTCATCATCCCAATAATAAGCATACTTTTCTTTGCACTGCTCTAACAGCCTTCCTGTTTCAAAGGCTATATCTCCAATAATGATTTCACCATCATTAAAGAGTTGATTCTTTAATTTATTAATAAATTTTATTTTATCCTTATCTTCTAAATGATGCATTGCATAGGTACTTACAATATAATCAAATTTAATATTTCCAAATTCTTCTGGTAAACCTTTGGAAAAATTATATTGAATTAAATTAGCTAAAGGCATTTTCTTCTTTGCTATTTCTATCATTTTTTCGGAAAAATCAATACCATATATTTCATATCCATCATCATATAGTTTTTTCGTTAGTACTCCTGTACCAAATCCAATATCCAATACTTTTGCTTTTTCTTTTCTATGAACTATATTGTATATAGTATTAAGAACATCTTTATATCCTGCAAATGGATATTCATTGTCCCCTTCACTTAATTGAACACTTTTATCATATCCATCTGCCCATAAATCAAAACCTTTATCATCTAGCATTAAAGAAGTCCTCCTTACTAAGTTCATAATCAACAGCAGTTCTCACTTGGCCATTTTGGTCTTTCCAACAGCCTTTTCTTACTCTAACTTTCCGAGCCCCAATTTTATTTTCATAAACATATTGAGCCCTTTCGTTATCAAGCATTGTATCCCAAATAATTTTCTCTATTGGAAATTTGGAATTTATGACCTCATCTGTAAAAAGGAATTCAAATAACATTCTGATAATTTTAGGACCATATCCTTGATTCTGGTAACTAAAATCACATATTTTCCATCCAGGATATGCTGCATTATCATCTTTAATTCTATAACTTAGTTCCCCTACAAGTTTGCCATCAATTTCTATCACACAAAGCTGGCTTAATTTGCCTTCCCAGCTTCTGATATTATTCATAGTATCTTCTAAAGATTCCATCAAACCATTGGGAAAACCTGCATGTTCCATAACCCTACCATCATTCCACCACTTGTTTAATTGAATAGCATCATCGATAGTAGCACTTCTAATTACAATATTATCCTTCTGAATTCTCATACTTTCCTCCATTAAATTTATTTGGAGGGTTTATAGGACGTGAACCCTCCTTGCACGCTTAGCTGTTATTTTTATCATAGCAACCACTTCCTTTTTTATTATTTCTATGAAAACACCTATGGTGTTATCTACTTTAGTAAACCTTCAGTTATAAATTCGCTTATACAATCAAATGGATATTTCACTTATTTATACCTCCATTTGCTACATATAATATAAAAGATGTGCAACATTCGGGCGACCAAAGGTCGCCCCTGCCCATTGGTATTAGAATATCGTAGGGGCTAGCTTTGCTGGCCCGTTATTCCACTTAAATCTACTTATACGTATTATACCACTTATTTCTAATTAATGATAACCCCTTAAACATTATCCTATAATATATAGCTTGTCCCTATTTGTGATACGGTTCACCGTATCAGTTTGACTCGCAAAATAAATAGGGTATACCTGACAATAAATATATCTAATTAAAATTTATAATAATCTTTATTAATTTATAAAACCACTTGGATTAATCAAGTGGTTTGTTTTCTGTTATTGAATTATATACTTTTATAACTGGGCTATTTTTAGTTGCTATTTTCTCTATAAAATCTTCCTGTTCTTCTTTTGTAATAGGCTTGGTAATCTTCCCAAATATCCTTGTCATTTTATCATAATCACAATTAAAAGCATCAATACTTGCTTCTATCATTTCTACATTAGATATATTTGAAAAATCAACAGTATAGCCTGCAACTTGTGCTAAGTATTCAATCATAACTCTCTGGGCTCTACCATTCCCTTCTCTAAAAGGATGTAGTACATTTATTTCACCTAAATAATAAGCAAGTTTACCACATATATTTAATTTAGGGACTCCTATTAAATAGTTTTCCTTTTTTAATTCTGAAAATATTCTTTCTGCCTCTGCCTCAATATACATACAATTGCAAAATGGATTTCCCTTGGATATGTTTACAGTTCTTAATTCTCCAGCCCAATCATAAACATCCCTAAAGATATGTTTGTGTATGTCCTGTAAATGTTTTAAATTGAAATCTCCTTTAATTGGATTCTCCTTTATTTCTGCTATAGTTAAGGATGTATATTCCATTTCTGCTATACTAAGTTCTTCACTATTCGTAATATTAAATTTGTTTCTTAATGTAAAAGAATTTGGATAACAATACTTTACATCCCATTCATAACTATAATCATAATTCTTACCCATAATGCCATACCTATATCCTTACAGTATGTTTTTCAATAATTCTTTTCTTCATTTCCTCAAAACTTACTTCATCGGATAAGCATATTCTAATTCTCTCTTTATCTTCTTCTTTCAAATGCATTCCTTCCATAGCCATAGTTCCGCTTACTTCCTTGATTATTTGTTCTATATCCTTCATAGATATCACCTTTTTTGAAATTATTCTATACAATATATTATATCATATTATCTATTACATATAATAAAAAGAATGCGTCATTAAATATAATATTTATCATCTTCCCATTTCAATGGATTTGTTTCTATGTAATTCCATATTTCTTGGTATTCTTGTTCATTTCCGATTATATGGTCATAGAATGATTTTTGCCATAATGAAAAGCCAGTCTGTTTAGAAATAGAACCTTTAAATTGCTGGATAATACAAGATATTGTAGGGACGGTCTTTGACCGTCCGTTTCCATTATATAATATAATAATCATATGTATATGATTAGGCATAATAACATATTTGTTGATTTCAACATTTTCATAAATAGAATTAATTTTATTTATTTCTAAATCAATAATTTCTCCTATATTTGATAATGGTGGTCTTTCAAACTGGCGACCACAGGTCGCCCCTACTTATGATACGGTTCACCTCTACTTATCTTAAAGCCTCTATATATCTGTTCAAGAAGTATGAGTCTCATGAGTTGATGGGGAAAGGTCATCTTTGAGAAGGAAAGTTTGAAATCACTTCTATTTAATACTTCATCCGACAAGCCAAGTGAACCTCCGATTATAAAAGTTATATCTCCCTTTCCTTCCAAAGCTAAATCGTCTATTTTTCTTGAAAAGTCTTCACTAGATAAGTTCTTTCCATCAATGGCAAGAGAAACTACATAGGTATTAGCTATAAGCTTAGAAAGAATTCTTTGTCCTTCTTTTTCTTTAATTATATTTATTTCTTTTTCACTCAAATTTTCTGGTGCCTTTTCATCTATTACTTCTATTATCTCTAAATTACAATACCTAGACAGTCTCTTTGAATATTCCTTTATAGCTTCTTGCATAAACTTTTCTTTGATTTTTCCTACTCCGATTATTGTTATATTCATTATCTTTCAAGCCAACTTTCTACTTCCTCTATCAATTTGAAATTCGTAAAATCATATTGAAGAGGTGTCACTGTTACGTATCCCTTTTTTATATAATATCTATCTGTATCTTTTTCTAATTCATCTTTTCTTCTACCACTAACTATTAGAGACATTTCTTCTTCGTTGCCTTCTTCAATAAAATAATAGTCATAAATCATTCCACCAATTCTGCAAACTTTTATACCTTTTACATCGTTCTTACTATCAACACAAGGAGTATTTATATTAAGTACAGTTTTACTATTTAAAAATCTGTCATTGACAGTTTCCAATATGTATTTCAAATATTTTGCACCAATCTCATAACATGCTTTATCATCTTTTATCTCTGCTGAAACTGCAATAGAAGGTATATCATATATGTTTGCCTCTATTGCAGCCGAAACAGTTCCAGAATACAAAATATCCATACCTAAATTGGTGCCCATATTTATACCTGAAACAACTAAGTCAACAGGTTCATCCAATATTTTATCCAATGCAACTCTCACGCAATCTGCTGGAGTCCCTGATACACTATATGCTTGAGATTTTATTCCTTGAAGATTCTTCTTCTTAACTATTATAGGTTTTGTCAAAGTAATTGAATGACTTGTAGCACTCATTTGATTGTCTGGTGCTACTATTGTCAAATGATGCTCTTTCTCTAAACATCTTGCTAAAGTCTGTATTCCCTCTGCATTTATTCCATCGTCATTAACTAAAAGTAATCTCATACCTTTCCTCCTAAGTACCTAATTTTTTAACTCATATATTATTATAGCAAAAGATAATAGAAAATAATACAAAAGAAGAAATATAACAATTAAGCTACAATGATTATACCACTAAGTACTTAGGAGCTTTATCGCAATAATCACATGTATGAGGACTTGTCCAGTCGGTAAAACTTGTCTTGTCAAGCTCATATATATCTGGGGATTGCTCATAGATTTCCACAAAATCTTCTATGGCTTTTTCTAAATGCTCATTGCAAACAACATACATTCTTATCATCTCCATTTTTATATTCTACTATTAGTATATACAAAAAAAGTATTTTTAAAGGCCTGACATTCTGTCAAGCCTTCAATTTTAAAATAAATTATTTATTCAAATCTTATCTGTACTTTTTCTTCTCTGCCATTTCTAATGATAGTCAATGTAGCATTGTCACCTTTTCTATATTTATACAACATTTTCTTCAATTGATTCATGCTTTCAACTTTGTTTTCATCCAATTTAACTATAATATCTCCTGTACTAAGTCCTGACTTATCTGCTGGTGAATTTGGCATTATTTCAATGATTATTACACCTTCATCTACATTTAAATCTACTCCCAATTGTCTTTCATATTTATCTACTTCTACTCCTGTAATTCCTATATATACTGTTTTAAAATCTCCCTTTTTTATAACTTCTTGTAAAATAGGTTTAGCTACATTTATTGGTATAGAAAATCCAAGCCCTTCAGCCGTTTGAATCTTTGCTGTATTTATGCCTATTACCTCACCTTTAGCATTTAAAAGTGGTCCTCCACTATTTCCAGGATTGATAGATGCATCAGTTTGAATCAAATCCTCTATTATATTATAGCGATCTACTCTTATACTCCTATGAAGTCCACTTACAATACCTGATGTAACGGTTCTTTGGAAATCTAATCCTAAAGGATTACCTATAGCTACTGCAAGTTCACCTACTTCCAATGTGTCTGAATTTCCCAATTCTGCAGCAGGAAGCCCAGTTGCATCTACCTTTACTACTGCTAGATCTAGTGCAGGATCAAACCAAAGAACTTTTCCAATCTTTTTATCTCCATTTTCAAATAGAACTGTAATTTTTTTTGCATTTCCATCACCTATTACATGAGAATTAGTCAAAATATAGCCATTACTATCTACAATGACTCCAGAGCCAACTCCTTCTACTTCTCTTTCCCATATAAACTCTTTCACTACTTCTACCGTAGTGATACCAACTACTGAACTAACTGCTTTTTTTGCTACTGCAGTCACAGCAGTCACATTATCTTCTGTAGTAATCTTTATTTCTTGTTTAGTAATTGATCCTTGACTAGAATAAATTTTAGGCATTGGAAGTACTTTGCCATATAAATAATTTGGTGCAACATAAGATGTTATGAGCCCGCCTATTATAGCAGCAATTAAAGCCACTATAAAATAAGAAAAGAAACTTCCCCTTCTTTTAGGAGGCTTTCTTTGAACTATTGGACTATCTACATAATAGCTTACACCAGGTTTTCTATCATCCATCCTAATCCCTCCCACAATTAAAATTTATATACTTTAGAAACTTTGTCTCTATGTGCAAGATCCAAAGTTATATCATTATGTATATCTATTCCAGAATCTTCTAATATGTTTTTCACAGTTTTATATGCTAAAAGTGGGAAATTATTTTCTTGACTTAGATGCCCTAGCAAAGCTATTTCTCCATTTCCTGAAATAATTTCTGAAATAATTTTCCCTGCATCATCATTTGAAAGATGTCCCTTATCTCCCATTATCCTTTTTTTAAGAGGCCAAGGATATTTACCAACTTTTAGCATCTCTAAATCGTGATTTGATTCTATCAAATAAAGAGATGAACCTTTAATACATTCTTTCATGTCTTTATTTACCCATCCTGTATCAGTTATAATACTTATTTTTTTATTTTTATAATATATAGCATATCCTACAGGTTCATATGCATCATGAGAAATATTAAAAGGAAGTATTCCCAAATCCTTAAGTTCAAATTCTTTTCCTGTATTAAACGTTTTTATATTGTATTCTTTTATATTTCCTATAGTCTTTCCCATGCCAGACCAAGTGCCTTCATTGGCCAAAATGGGTATATCATATCTCCTTGACAATACACCAACTCCTTTGGTGTGATCTATATGTTCATGAGTGACTAATATAGCATCAATGGTATTTGGAAGTACATCTATATCACTCAACAACTCTTCTATTTTTTTTCCACTCATTCCTGCATCTATTAAAACCCTTATATTATCTGTTTCTACGTATTGACAATTCCCACTGCTCCCACTTGAAAGGGAACAAAATTTAAATCCCATTGTTTTTCCTCCAATATCTCTATACTTTTTTTACATTAGCTCCTATTTTCTTTAATTTAGATACTAAATCTTCATATCCTCTTTCTATATGCTGAATTTCTCTTATCTCTGTTATACCATCTGCCATAAGTCCTGCTATGACAAGGGCTGCTCCTGCTCTTAAATCAGTAGCCCTAACTTCTGCTCCCATAAGTTTATATATACCTTTAACAACAGCTGTATTGCCATCTACACTAATATTAGCACCCATTCTTTTTAATTCATCTATATATTTAAATCTACTTTCAGAAACAGTTTCATTTACAATACTAGTCCCCTCTACTGTGCTTAAAAGGGCAACCATAGGTTGTTGCAAATCTGTTGGAAATCCTGGATAAGGAAGAGTTTTTATGTTTATACTCTTTAAATCAAAATCTCCATTAACTTGTATACTATCACCATATTCTATGACTTCTACACCCATCTCTCTAAGTTTGGCTGTCACTGGTTCTAGATGCACTGGTATAACGTTTTTGATGAGTAAATTCCCTTTTGTTGCAGCCGCCATTATCATATAAGTTCCCGCCTCTATTTGATCTGGTATGACAGAATAATTACATCCATGAAGCTTTTCTACTCCATTTATTTTTATGACATCTGTTCCAGCCCCTCTTATATCTCCCCCCATAGTATTTATAAAATTTGCAACATCTACTATATGAGGTTCTTTAGCTGCATTTTCAATAATAGTAGTTCCCTCTGCCATTGTAGCTGCCATCATAATATTTATAGTGGCTCCTACACTAACTACATCTAGATATATTTTGCTTCCTACAAGTTTGTCTGCACTACATTTTATCACTCCATGTTTTATCTCCACTTTTGCACCAAGAGCCTCAAATCCCTTTATGTGCTGATCTATAGGTCTTGAACCTATATCACATCCTCCTGGATATAAAACTTCAACTTCTTTAAATCTACTAAGCCCTGCTCCTAAAAGATAATAAGAAGCTCTCATTTTCCTAGTTATTTCATCTATAAGAACACATTTTTGAATATTCTTTGTATCTATATCCATAAAACCATTTTCATCTAAATATACATCTGCTCCAATCATTTTCATTATCTTCGCCAAATTAGAAACATCACTTATCATAGGTAAATTTTCTATTCTACATTTATCACTTGAAAGAACCGTTCCTATAATTATAGGAAGTGCTGCATTTTTGAATCCACTTATATTAACTTCACCAATTAATTTATTTCCACCTTTAATTATTACTTTATCCATTGTTAAACCTCTCTTTCTAATGGAGGAGCCAGTACTTATCAATAACATTATAACGCTAAATGTAAATATAATCTATATTAAAAAGAAAAAAGAAGAATCCACGATTCTTCCCATCAATATTCATCTAAAAATATTTTACTTCCGTCATCGAATTGTATCCTCCATGCTGGTATAGCTTTACCTTCTCTTGTTTTTTTAGGATCATTTACATCTTCATGTTTAAATGGATCAAAATAATAACACAATGAAATATCTTCAATAGTCTTTTCATAGGCTTCTTCCATTGTCAAAAGACCTAGTATAGCTTTTGGTGCTGTACTTATGTATATTTGATTTTCGCCAATTCCTTTGGTATTTAACCAAAGTCGTTCAAATCTTTTAACCCCACATTTATCTATCTCAAATTTTGTATAAGTTTTTTCTACATACAATCCCTCATATATTTTAGTATATTCTAAATAATATATGCCATTGTCATTTTTTATAAAGCTAAGCTTCATATCATCCATAGAAAACCCTTTTTCAGCCAAAAAATCTTCTGCAATAGAAATAGCTTTTTCTCTATCTAGTTTAGCATATTTTTCTCCATCATCACTGTTTTCATATATTAAAGTTTTCCCATCAAGAAGAGTAACTTTCTCTTTATTTATTTGAAACTCTACCTTTCCCTCCTCTTGTTCAACTCCAATAGTCTTTCCTCCAAAAAAGCTATTATTTATTTCATCTATGCCTTTTTTTTCATATTCAACATTCATCATACTCAAGGAAGGTTGTGTATTTGGTATTTTGCAATTTATTTTAATGTTTTTTGATTTAAGAAGTTCAACTACATTTTCTATAAAACTCTCTTTAATCGTAGGCTCATCTATTTTTTCATTGTCAAAAAGCACATGGGCTAAAAGCAAATTAGTTACAATAAAGGCTATTATTAAAATAGTTTTTGCTTTTGACCAATCCATTTATATTCACCATCCACACACTCTCCCTATACTTTCCCTTTTTCATATATCAATTTGCCAGTATAGACATCAAAAACATAAATCCTCCCCTTTATATTTATAGTCCATACTCCTATCAATTTTTCACTATCTTCTTTTTTACATGGATCAAAATATGCCAGAGAAATATCTTCAATGGATTCCATTATCTTCTCATTTAAATTTTCTATCTTTGAATCTTTATCAATGCCCATATCTTCTATGTATCTTTCTTCAAGTAAATCAAAATTCATATCAATAACTTCAAAAGCTGATAGCATATTCCCATTTTCAGCCGTTTCTTTGTATATAGGTAAATGCATATCTTTTCTGACAAATCTCTTATATGATTTTACATATTTATTAAAAACCTCTATTTGTATAAAATCTTCTACCTCATCATTCCCCAAAACAAGCGGAATGCCTCTTATTCTATACTTAAAAGTAAATTTATACCCAAAATTGTTGTCTGATTTTATCTCCTCAATTTTATCTAAATACATTTCCTTTGGTGGCCCTGAGTGGCTAGAAATAAAGTTAGCTGCAGTATTTAAACTAATATATAAATTTCTTTCTGTAACAGGTTCATCCAGCGGAGAAAAATATTCAAGCAAACCATTGTTGTGGATTTTCAAAACCTTTTGATTATATATATATATAGTTGAACCATTGTTTTCCACAATTTCTCGTAAATAATCTATATTCTTGTTGAAAAATTTCTCTGCAATCATCCTTATTTCATCTCTATTGTCTATCCTTATCTCGTTTTGAACAAATACGCAGGGAATTTCATTGGTCATTTCAAGAGGAATATATATATCATTGTTGCTACCTAATATATCTCTAATAGAATAATACCTTGTATACTCTTCTCCTACTTCTATGCCACTTAAAATTTCCCTTAGAGCCTTCGTTTGTATATTTAAATCTGATACTTTTAAATACATATCCTCATTACAAAAAATTATAAAAGGATTGCTTTTTTCAAGATAAATATATATATTATTTACTTTAGATATCTTTTCTGTAATATTGTTTGGCTCTTTAACATCCAGCGCTTTAGCTAGAATATAAGTGTTCATCTCTTCTGCAAAATAAAAATTTATAGATTTATTGTTTTGATATTTTAAAAATTCCTCTTTTTTTATATGCGATACTTCATAATTTTTTTCAGATAGTACTTTTTTTAAAATCACTTTCCCACCAGGCCAAAGGCCATATTTTTCATCTGAATAAAGAAGTGTATGATTTTTATCGCTGAAATTTAAAAGAATTTTATCAGGGATGAGCATATCTGAAAAAAGGTATGAACTGCCAATTCCTTCTTTGATCTTAAACACTTTGATAGATTCATCAGGTATTTCAATCCATAATTTTCGGGTCAAAAAAACACTAATGCAAACTAACAGTATAAGGAATAGTGTTTTTAAATCCTCTTTGTTCATAAAAGCTCATCTCCTTATACCATTGATTTTTTATTTGGGAGTACTTTTAAGTATGGTATCTG